>JAZUGZ010000053.1:0-8352 GCA_045641425.1 Candidatus Fimenecus sp. | reverse complement strand
TGTTCTTTTGGTGTTAGCGTTTTTGTGCCTTTTAGGCTTAGCAATTTATATGACAGCGTTAATTTTATTAAAAAAAGCTGAAATGCCTTTTGGTGTTCCAATTGGCGTTGCTTTATTAAGCCTTGTTTTCTTGGCACTTTATTTTGTGAAGCATAAAAACTACAAAATTTTGCGCGCTGGTGTAATTGGCGAAAAGAATGTTCTTAACGTGTTAAGAAAACTACCAAGCTCTTATACAGTAGTTGCAAATCCCATAATCAATAATAGGGGTAAATATAACGAGCTTGACTTTATTGTTGCTTCAAAAGATGCAATTTTTACAATTGAAACCAAAAATTATAAAGGTGTTTTACAAGGCAAGGCTTCAGACCGTGAGCTTGTTCAAATGAAATATGGCAAGGGTGGAGCAATGTATAATAAAAATGTAAAAAATCCAATTTTTCAAGCTGATATGCAAGGCAGGCGTATGCGTGATTTGCTTTACGATTTAGGAATAACCGCTCGGGTTTACCCTGTGCTTTATTTTGCAAGTGGTAGCATTGAACTTAAACTTGTAGAAGATAAGCCATTTGAATGTGAAATATTTACTGATGAAGCCGAGCTTTTAAGTTTTATTAACAATACTCATGGCAAAACAGAAACAAATTCTGATGACATAAAATCATTGATTAAAGCCATTAAAAGGTAATAATTTAGTTCTATAAGTCATATTGTTTATTGGTGATAATATGAATGAAGAATTTGTAAGAAGGCGTAAACCACTTAAAGAAGAATTACCTGCAATGTCAAAGCTCTTAACTGTACAACTTTTTTGTGCATTGCTAATAATTTTAACATTATTTTTAGTCAGTAGAAGCTCTGGCGGTATTTCTAAAAACATTAAAAGCTTTTATAAAGATTTACAAAAGACAGATATGTCTGTAAGTGAGGTTGTAAGCACCTTGAAAACAACCGCCAAGGAAACGTTTGCGCCTATTGAAAATATAGAAAATGAAAAAGAAACGGGAGAAAGTGAAAAAACTTCTCCCGATTTTTATTATGCAGATTAATCTTTTGGGTGTAACAGTTAAGGTTACTTGGCAGTTTTTAGCACTTTTAACCTTTATGTTGTCGCTGAATGCTGGCAATGTTTTGTATGCTCTATTTTTTTCTCTTCTTCATGAATTTGGGCATTTGCTGGTTCTTTGTGCCGTTTCAAATAAGCCCAAAAGTGTAACATTTGAGCTTTCAGGAATAAACATTTGCAGAAATACCGAAACTCGAGTGAGCTTAAAACAAGAAATACTTGTGTCTTTAGGTGGGCCAATTATAAATCTAATTTTATTTGCTATATTTTCACTTTTGTTTATGCAAACAACAAAGACAGAAATGTTAAATATTGCATCTGTCAATTTAATTTTAGGTGTATTTAATTTATTGCCAATAAAAAGTTTAGATGGCGGTAAAATCCTTTACTATTTTTTATCATCAGTATTTAGTTATAAAGTCGCAAAGTTTGTTTTAACTATAACATCAGTTGCTTTTATTTTTCTAATGCTTTTTTACGGTGTTTATGTGCTATATATCACAAAATACAATTTCACAATGTTAATAATTGCACTTTTGCTTTCTCTTTCAATGTTTTCAGAAGAGGAATGTTGAAAATTGCGTTAAAATGTAGTAAAATATTAGTTACTAATTTTTGCGAGGTTTAATATGGTAAAAAAAGAAGTTGAACCACTACTTAAAAAAGTACAGAAACCAGCACGCTACACAGGTGGCGAGCTTAATTCTGTTGTAAAAAATAAAGATGATGTTAAAATTCGTTATGCTTTCTGTTTTCCTGATAGCTACGAAATTGGTATGTCCCATTTAGGTCTTAAAATTCTTTATAGCCTTGTAAATGCAAGAGATGACGCTTGGTGCGAAAGAGTTTTTGCTCCGTGGGAAGATATGGAAAAGCTTATGCGAGAAAACGGCATTAAGCTTTACGGCCTTGAAAGTGGCGACCCAATTTGTGACTTTGACTTAATCGGATTTACTTTGCAGTATGAATTAAGCTATACAAATGTGCTTAATATGTTAGAGCTTGGCGGTGTGCCAGTTCTTAAAAAAGATAGAACTTCGCTTACACCTTTAGTAATTGCCGGCGGCCCTTGTGTTTGTAACCCAGAGCCAATTACTGACTTTATTGACATTTTTCTTCCAGGCGAGGGCGAAGAGGTTACAAATGACCTTATTGACTTACTTATAGAACATAAGGAAAAAGGCTCAACAAGACTTGAATTTTTAAGAGAAGCTGCAAAAATTCAAGGCGTTTATGTTCCGGAGTTTTATGATGTTACATATAACGAGGACGGAACAGTTAAAGAATACAAAAATAAAGAAACAGCACCCAAAAGAGTTAAAAAGAGAATTATTTCCGATTTAGATAACGCTCATTACCCTGAAAAATTCGTTGTTCCGTTTATTGAAACTGTGCAGGACAGAACTATTGGCGAAGTTTTTCGCGGCTGTATTCGTGGTTGCAGATTTTGCCAAGCAGGTTTTATTTATAGACCAATTAGAGAGAAAAGTGCAGACACTATCGACAAACAATGCCACGCAATTAGTGATGCAACAGGCTACGAAGAAGTTTCTCTTTGCTCACTATCTACTAGTGACTATTCTGAAATTTCTGACCTTATTCCAAAGCTCTTTAAGTGGGCTTTGCCTGAAAAAATCAATGTAGCACTTCCGTCACTTCGTGTTGACAATTTCTCGGACGAGCTTTTAGACGAGCTTAAGAAAATTCGCAGAAGTGGTTTAACCTTTGCCCCAGAGGCAGGTACTCAAAGACTTAGGGATGCTATCAATAAAAATGTTACAGAAGAAGACCTTGTTCGTACCGCTACAATGGCTTGGTCTGGCGGTTGGACTTCACTTAAGCTTTACTTTATGATGGGTCTTCCAACTGAAACAATGGACGACATTGCCGGTATTGCCGACCTTGCTCAAAAGGTTGTTGACCTTTATTACCAAAACCCTGACAGACCAAAGGGTAGGTCTGTTTCAGTTTCAGTTAGCTGTGCTTCGTTTGTGCCAAAGCCATTTACTCCTTTCCAGTGGGAGCCACAAGACAAGCCTGAAAGCCTTATTGAAAAGCAAAAGCATTTGCTATCTTCAGTTCGTAGCCGTAAGGTGTCAGTTAGCTACCATCAGTCTAATACAAGTGTGTTAGAGGGTGTACTTGCTCGTGGCGACCGCCGACTTGGCGAAGTTATTTATAAGGCTTGGAAGAAAGGTTCAAAGTTTGACAGTTGGGACGAGTTTTTCAATTTTGATAACTGGGTAGAAGCCTTTAACGAGTGCGGTTTAACAACCGAGTTTTATGCAAATCGTGTCCGTTCTTATGATGAAGTTTTCCCTTGGGATGTAATGGACTACGGTATTCGCAAAGAATTCCTTATGGAAGAAAATAAAAAAGCTCATAAGAGCGAAACGACACCACATTGTAGAATTAAATGCTCTGCTTGTGGAGCAAGTAAACTGAATGGAGGTAAGTGCGATGCCAGGTCCAATTAGTTGGCACTCAGATGTCCGTATTTTTTACGAAAAAACAGGTATGGCAAAATATATCTCCCACCTTGATACAGTTCATTTGTTTACAAGAGCAATAAAACGTGCAAAAATCGAGATTTGGTTTACTGAAGGGTTTAATCCACACGCATTTTTAACCTTTGCAATGCCACTTTCCTTAGGCGTTGAAAGCTATTGCGAGAGTGTTGATATTCGCCTTATGAAAGAGGAAAATTTAGAAGAGTTAACCGAAAGACTTGATAAAGCCTTACCACCGGATATTCACATTTCAAAAATCGCTTTGCCAAAGTTTTCTCCGCAAGACATTGCTTGGGCAGATTACAAAATTGTGTTTAATTCGCCTGATAATGATTTACTAACTCGTGCTGAAACAATTTTGAGTGCAGACGAAATTACAGTGCTTAAAAAGGTAAAGCGGGGTAGAGAAAAGGTTGAAAAAGAAGTTAATATCAAAGATAAAATTTTAAGATATTCACTCGAAAAAGAAAATGACACAGTAGTTCTTAATATTACCCTCGCTTCGGGCCCACAAAGTAATATTAACCCGTCACTTTTAATAGGAAAAATTGTTTCGGGTAGTAATACAGACCCAGATGCAGTTGATATTATCAAGCTTAAATCTTATACCACAGGTCTTACCGAGTGGGAATAAAAAATGACGGCTTAAGTCATTAAGCCGTCATTTAATGTCTATTTTTTACCACACAGTTCATAGCTGTCATTTATCATTTGCTTGATTTCATCAATTGGCACTGTTCCGTCTAAAATAATCGAGTTCCAATGTACTTTATTCATATGATATGCTGGTATTACCGATTTATATTGCTCACGCCAAAAAAGTGCCCAGTCAGGTTTTACTTTAACATTTATCCAAATGTTTCCCTCACGCTCAAAAATCCAAGCAAATCCCTTTTTGGTGTCCTTTCTTCGCATAACTGTCCAGTTAGTGTCATCAAAAGGGTAGTCCTCAAAGGCGTGTGGAAATTCAAGGCAAAATTCAATTGCTTCTTTACGAGTTTTCATATAATCATCACCGAATTTAATATATCATTTTGGAACGTAAAAATCAATTAAAAAACTTTTCAAAAAAACACTTGCATTTGTGTTTTCTTTATGGTAATATATATAGGCATTTGTGACAGAAGTCACGAAATAACTTATAATCTCGGGTGGTCCTCTGCAAAAGGCACGAACGCTTGAAAATTTTTATGGAGGTTAGTTATGGACGCATTAAAAGTTATCACAGAGGGCATGATCAAAGAAGACAAGCCTGAAATCAAAATCGGTGACGTTATTAAAGTACACGTTAAGATTGTTGAAGGTTCAAGAGAAAGAATCCAGGTTTTCGAAGGCACAGTTATCGCAATGAAGGGTAGCGGTGTTTCAGAAACATTCACAGTTCGTCGTGTTTCTTACGGTGTTGGTATTGAGAGAGTATTCCCAGTTAACTCACCAAACGTTGCTAAAGTTGAACTCGTTAGACATGGTAAAGTTCGTAGAAGCAAGCTTTATTACCTTCGCGACAGAGTTGGTAAGGCTGCTAAAGTTAAGGAACTCATCTAACAAAAGCGAAAATGCAAACGACAAGCAGAGGTTTTCCTCTGCTTTTTGTTTAGGAGGATATTATGGCTGACTGGACCGAAATTAAAATAAAAATAAATGCAGACGATATTGACAAAGCTTCTGACATTGCAAGTATGGCTGTGCCTTATGGTATTTACATTGAAGACTACCGTACTTTGGAAGAAGAAACACTGGAAATTGCTAATATCGACATAATTGACGAAGACCTTTTAGCGAAAGATAGAAGTGTTGGCTTTGTTCATATTTACATTTCGCCTGAAGAAAATTACAACGAAGCAATTTCTTTTCTTACCGAGCGTTTCTCAGCAGAGGGTATAGAACATACTATTGAGCATAGTGAGTGTAAAAATGCTGACTGGGAAAACAATTGGAAAGAATACTTTAAGCCAATGAAAATTGGCAAAAGACTTTTAATTCGCCCACTTTGGATTGACGATTACGAAGCAGAGGGCAGAGCAGTTCTTTCTATTGAGCCAGGTCTTGCATTTGGTAGCGGTACTCACAATACAACTCGTCTTTGCTTGCAAACACTTGAAAACTATGTAACCGGTGGCGAAAAGGTCCTTGACTGCGGTTGTGGTAGCGGTATTCTTTCAGTTGCATCACTTCTTTTTGGTGCTGAAAGTGCAGTTGGTGTTGATATTGACGCCTTAGCTGTTAAAACCGCTAAAGAAAACGGCGAAACAAATGGCTTTACAGAGCCAGAGTATAAGGTTTTACAGGGTAACTTAGTCGATAAAGTCACTGGTAAATTCGATGTTGTAGTTGCTAACATTGTAGCCGATATTATTATGCTTTTCACAACTCAAGTTGGCGACTTTATGACTGACGATGCAGTTTTCATTACATCAGGAATTATTGCTCCTCGTGAAGATGAAGTTACCTCAGCATTTATCGAAAATGGCTTTGAAATAATTGAGCGTCACGAAGACGGCGGTTGGCTTTGCTTCGTATGTAAGAAAAAATAAAAATATTTTGGCGGTAGGGCTTTCCTACCGCTTTTTTTATATTGAAATTTTATTAGAAACAATATATAATAAATCTATATGACCTAAAGGGTGTGGCAAAGTGCAAAATATTAAACTTAAGGGTTCAAAAAATATTCGTGACCTTGGTGGAATTAAAACTGCTGATGGGAGAGAAGTTAAACCTAATATGCTTCTTCGTGGTGGCGTACTTTGGAAGCTTACACCAAATGATATTGAGATTTTAACTAAGAATTATGGTCTTAAAACTATAATTGACCTTAGAACAGATATTGAAACCGAAGAAAAACCTGATATAGTGCCCGATGGCGTAAAACATGAGCATATTTTAATTTTTGACGATGCTGCCGCTGGTATTACTCACGAAAAGGGAACTTCAAAACTCGCTCTACTTGACAATCTTCCAAATATGGAAGAAATGTATAAAATGATGGCTACTAATGACTTTACTGTAAACCAGTTTAGTAAGGTTATTAAAACTATTTTAGAGTGTGACGGTGCGGTGTTGTTCCATTGTACCGAGGGTAAAGACAGAACTGGTCTTACAGCACTTTTCGTTTTGTCAATTCTTGGCGTACCCTTTGAAACAATACTTGAAGATTACCTTTTTACAAACACAGTAGCCGACAAACGAGGTAAAAAATATCAAAGATTAGTCCGCTTTATAAGACCAAAAGAGATTGCAGATATTGTTTATCACGCTTTTCGTGCGGAAAAAGAGTTTTTACAGTCTGCAATTGACGGCATAAACGAAAAATATGGCTCAATGGAAATTTTTATTCGTGACGGACTTTTGGTTACTGATGAAATGCGCGAGCAAATGAAAAATAAATTTCTTATAGAAAATTAGTAGGTGGGAAAATGACAGAAAAGCAAATTGTTGAAAGTGGCCTTGCTTCTTTGGGAATTGAGCTTGGCTCAACTCGAATTAAAGCGGTGCTAATAGCTCCTGACACAACGGTTTTAGCATCAGGCGACCACACTTGGGAAAATAAGCTCATTGACGGAATTTGGACTTATTCCCTTGAAGATGTTTGGGCAGGGCTTCAGGATGCTTATGCAGAGCTTTCTAAAGATGTAAAGGCAAAATATGACACAGAAATCGTAAATCTTCGTGCGGCAGGCTTTTCTGCTATGATGCACGGCTATTTACCATTTAATAAAGATGGCGAACTTTTAACTCCATTTAGAACTTGGAGAAATACAATAACCGGTAAAGCTGCCGATGAACTTACAGAGCTTTTTAAGTTCAATATCCCACAAAGGTGGAGTATTGCACATCTTTACCAGGCAATTCTTAATAACGAAAGCCACATTAAAGACATTGCATTTTTAACTACTCTTGCAGGCTATGTTCATTGGAAGCTTACAGGCGAGAAAACTCTCGGTATTGGCGAAGCTTCAGGTATGTTCCCAATTGATAGCGAAAAGCTTGACTATGATGAAACAATGCTTAATAAATTTTCGGAGATTCCATCTGTAAAAGCAATGCCTTGGAATATTCGTGATATTTTACCAAAAGTTCTTTTAGCAGGTGATGGTACTGCTACTTTAACAGACGAGGGTGCAAAGCTTCTTGACACTACTGGCACACTTAAAGGTGGCGCAATAGTTTGCCCACCAGAGGGCGATGCAGGTACTGGTATGGTAGCAACAAATGCAGTTTTACCTAAAACTGGTAACATTTCAGCGGGTACTTCAGTTTTCTCAATGGTTGTTCTCGAAAAGGCACTTAATGGAGTTTACTCAAAAATTGATATGGTAACAACTCCGTCTGGCGCACCGGTTGCAATGGTACATTGTAATAACTGCTCTTCCGAGATTGACGCTTGGGTTAAAATTTTCAATGAATTTGCAAAGAGCTTCGGGCTTGAAATTCCAAAACCTCAGCTTTACGATAAGCTTTACGAAATGGCACTTACTGGGGACAGTAACTGTGGCGGCGTAATTGCTTATAACTATTTCTCAGGCGAGCCAGTTACTGATGTTGAGGAGGGCAGACCAATGCTTGTTCGCACTCCTGACAGTAACTTTAATTTAGCTAACTTAATGAGAGCAGAGCTTTTCTCTGCTATGGCGGCGCTTAAATATGGTAACGACATTTTAAGTGATAAAGAAAATGTAGAAATTGACTGTTTAACTGGTCACGGCGGACTTTTCAAAACTCCAGTTGTAGGGCAACGTCTTATGGCGGCCGCTATGAAAGCACCTATTGCAGTTATGA
>JAZUGZ010000052.1:0-6239 GCA_045641425.1 Candidatus Fimenecus sp. | reverse complement strand
CTTTAAGCTCGTCAACCTGCTCTTGTGTAATGTTAAGACCTAATTCCATTTCACTCTCAGCAAGCGCAATCCAAAGCTTTCTCCAAGTTTTGAACTTAAAGTCAGGCGAGAATATGTATTTCATCTCTTTGCTTGAATATCTTGAATTAAGAGGACTTTCGTAAATGTCTTTCATTTCGCTTCTCCTTTTATTTTACTTTAATTCCATTATAGCTTTTGCATTGGGTTGTTTTCGCCACAATCTATGCAATTTTATTATTTCGCAAAATAATTTCTAATTCTTTCAACAGCTTTTTCTGTATTTTCCGCTGAGCCGAATGCTGTAAGGCGGAAGTAACCTTCTCCGCTTGGGCCAAAGCCTTCGCCAGGTGTACCTACAACCTGAATTTCATTAAGAAGTAAATCAAAGAATTCCCAGCTACCCATGTTGTCAGGAGTTTTAAGCCATACATAAGGTGAGTTTACAGCACCGTAAACTGTAAATCCACATTCTTTAAGTCCGTTATAAATTGTTTTTGCGTTTTTCTGATAATATGCAATAATTTCACGAACCTGTTTTTTGCCTTCTTCTGAATAAACAGCTTCAGCAGCTCTTTGAGTAATATAAGAAACACCGTTAAATTTAGTAGCCTGTCTTCTTGCCCAAAGTGCATTAAGCTCAACGCCATCTACTTTAATGTCGTGTGGAACAACTGTATAACCGCAACGAACACCAGTAAAGCCAGCAGTTTTTGAGAAGCTTCTAAACTCAATTGCACAAGTTTTTGCACCTTCAATTTCATAAATTGAGTGTGGTACATCATCTTCAGTAATAAATGCTTCATAAGCTGAATCAAAAAGGATTACTGCACCATTTTCATTAGCGTAATCAACCCATTTTTTAAGCTCTGTCTTTGTAGCAGCCATACCAGTTGGGTTGTTAGGGAAGCAAAGGTAAATAATATCAACCTTTTCCTTTGGAAGCTCTGGTAAAAATCCGCTTTCAGCTGTGCAAGGCATATAGTAAATATTAGTCCAACCACCATTTAAGAAGTCGCCAGCTCTGCCAGACATAACATTTGTGTCAACATAAACTGGGTAAACTGGGTCGCAAACTGCAACCTTGTTATCAATAGAGAAAATATCGCCAATGTTACCGCAGTCTGATTTAGCACCGTCTGAAACAAAAATTTCGCTATTGTCAAGCTCAACTCCGCGAGCCTTGTAGTCATTTTCATTCATAGCATCTAAAATCCACTTGTGGCGATACTCTGGTGGGTATCCCATAAATGTTTTTTCGTCTGCCATTTCGTTAACTGCTTTGTGCATAGCATCAATACAAGCAGGAGCAAGTGGTCTTGTAACATCGCCAATACCAAGACGAATAATTGGCTTGTCCGGATTAGCTGCAACATAAGCATTTACCTTTTTTGCAATATTTGAAAAAAGGTAAGAGCTTTGTATTTTTAAGAAATTGTCATTGATTTTCATTTGTTTTCACCTCTGTTAAAATTTCCCTGTAAATACCTCTACGGCCTCACCATTAAGGTAAACATCGCCGTCTTTGCCCCAGCAAACAAAAAGCTCGCCACCGGGCATAGTGACTGATATTTCGCTTTCTCTTTCACAAAGTCCTAAAAGAACCGAAGCCACCGCAGCGGCACAAGCACCCGTTCCGCAAGCAAGCGTTTCGCCCGAGCCACGCTCGTAAACTCTAACTTTTAATCGGTTTTTACTGGTTAAACTTGCAAACTCTGTGTTAATTCTTTCCGGAAATATTTCGTGATTTTCAAAAGCCTCTCCATAAAGTGCCATATCAACCAAATCAGGGTTACTACAAAATGTAACGCAATGAGGGTTACCCATTGAAACACACGTTACATTAAAATATTTATTATAAACAAAAATAGTTTTGTTTTTTACTATTGAATCGCCAAATCTTGTTGGAATACTCTTTCCATTAAGTATAGGCTTTCCCATATTAACAGTTGCGGAAATAGCTTTTCCATTTTCCGCTGAAACAATAACTGTTTTAACTCCCGAAAGAGTGTTTATTTTAGCTGTTGTGCTTGAAATTTTTCGCCTGTCGTAAAGATATTTTGCAACGCACCTCATAGCATTTCCGCACATTTTAGCCCTTGAGCCGTCTGCATTGTAAATGTCTGCAAAACAGTCAGCCTCAGTGTCAGAGCTTAAAATAACAATTCCGTCAGCACCTATTCCAAAGTGCGGCCTTGAAAGGCGAACTGCAAGCTCACTCGGATTTTCTATTTTCTCTCTAAAGGCATCTATGTAAATGTAATCGTTGCCAGCGCCATGCATCTTTACAAAATTCATCATATCTCCTCCTAAGAGAAAATATGATGAACCGTTAGTTTTTATTCATAAAGTGGGAAACGAGCTACAAGTGAAGCTACCTTTGCGGCAATTTCGTCCTTCTTGTTTTCGAAGTCAGTTGCAGTTAAGTAAATGCACTCTGCAATCTCGTCCATTTCAGCAGTACCCATACCTCTTGTAGTAACAGCAGGAGTACCAAGTCTAACACCGCTTGTAACAAATGGCTTCTCTGGGTCATTTGGAATAGCGTTCTTGTTAGCAGTAATATGAACTTCGTCAAGTCTTTTTTCAAGCTCTTTACCAGTAATACCCATTGAGCGAAGGTCAACAAGCATTAAGTGGTTGTCTGTACCGCCAGAAACAAGGTTGATGCCTCTTTTTGTAAGACCCTCGGCAAGAGCAGCAGCATTTTCAACAACCTTTTTCTGATATTCTTTGAATTCAGGCTTAAGTGCCTCGCCAAAGCAAACTGCTTTACCAGCAATAACGTGCATAAGTGGGCCACCCTGTGTGCCTGGGAAAATTGCCTTGTTAAACTGCTTACCAAATTCAGCATCTTTACAAAGAATAATACCACCGCGAGGGCCACGAAGTGTCTTGTGAGTTGTTGAAGTAACAACGTCAGCATAAGGCACTGGAGATGGATGAACACCAGCTGCAATAAGGCCTGCAATGTGAGCCATATCAACCATTAAATATGCACCATTTTCGTGTGCAATGTTAGCCATCTTCTCAAAGTCAATTACTCTTGGGTAAGCAGAAGCACCTGCAACAATGAGTTTTGGCTTATTTTCTTTAACTAATTCTTCAAATTTGTCGTAATCAATGTAACCATCTTCATTAACACCATAAGGAATGAAGTTGTAATATTTACCAGACATATTAACTGGCGAGCCGTGTGTTAAGTGGCCACCTTCAGCAAGGTTCATGCCCATTACTGTGTCGCCTGGCTCGATAAGGGCAAAGTAAACTGCCATATTAGCCTGTGCGCCAGAGTGTGGCTGAACGTTAACATATTCAGCACCGAAAATCTTTTTAAGTCTTTCGCATGCAATATCTTCAACCTTGTCAACAAACTGGCATCCGCCATAATAACGGTGACCTGAATAGCCTTCAGCATACTTGTTTGTAAGAATGCTGCCCATTGCTGCCATTACTTCAGGGGAAACAATGTTTTCGCTTGCAATAAGCTCAATGTTTTCTCTCTGTCTTGTAAGCTCTTCGCCCATAGCAGCTGCAAGTTCAGGGTCGCTGTTTGCAATAAAGCCAACTGAATCCATCATATTACTATACATTGGTTACGTCCTCCATTTTATTTATAGTTTATTTGTTTATTAATCTTCTGGGAAGAATGCCTTGTGAATTGCTGAAACTGCTTTATCAGCATCATTAATATCAATAAGAACTGAAATTTTAATTTCACTTGTTGAAATCATATCGATGTTAATGTCGTGGTCGTAAAGAGCCTCAAACATTTTTGAAGCTGTGCCAGGGTGAGATTCCATACCAGCACCAACAACTGAAACTTTAGCACAAGTTGTGTCGCAAATAATGTCTTCCTCTGCAATGTCAAATGTGTCAGCAATGCAAGCTACTGCTTCTTCAGCGTTACCCTTTGAAACTGTGAATGTAATGTCCTTTGTAGCGTCACGGCCAACTGACTGTAAAATAATATCAACATTGATTTTGTGCTTTGCAAGAACTGAGAAGAGCTTGAAAGCAATACCTGGTGTGTTTGAAATTTTTGTAACTGAAATACGTGCAACGTCTGTGTCTTTTGTTACACCTCTAATAAGCATTTTTTCCATTTTAGCGACCTCCTTAACTATTGTGCCCGGAACTGGGTTAAGACTTGAAAGAACTTCGAGTTTAACGTTATATTTTTTAGCCATTTCAACTGAACGGTTGTTAAGAACCTGTGCACCAAGAGTTGCAAGCTCAAGCATTTCGTCATAAGTAATTTCGCTAAGCTTTTGTGCATTAGGAACTTTTCTTGGGTCAGCTGTGTAAACACCCTCAACGTCTGTGAAAATTTGGCAACGGTCAGCGTGCATTGATGCTGCAATAGCAACAGCACTTGTGTCTGAACCACCACGACCAAGAGTCGTTAAATCGTCATACTTGTTAATACCTTGGAAGCCAGCAACAATAACAATATTGTGTCTGTCAACCTCTGCACGAATTCTGTCAGCCTTAACTGATTTAATTCTTGCTGTACCATAAGCAGAGCTTGTGTTAAAACCAGCTTGCCAACCAAGGAGTGACACTGCTGGGCAACCGAGCTTTTCAATTGCCATTGCAAGAAGTGAGATTGAAATCTGCTCGCCAGATGTTAAAAGCATATCCATTTCTCTTTTTGAAGGCTTGTCAGTAATTTCATAAGCCTTTTCAATAAGGTCGTCAGTTGTGTCGCCCTGAGCAGAAACAACTACCACAACGTCATTACCTTCACGGTAAGTGTCAGTAACAATTTTGGCAACGTTCATAACTCTTTCGGCATTGGCAACTGAGCTACCACCGAATTTTTGAACTATAAGTCCCATTTATTTCACCTCGCAGGAAAATTATCAATAATCTGTAATTCTAATAAGTGACTCAATTTCAATTTCTGCAATACCTTTAAGTGCAGAAACAAGCTTTTTCTCTTCGTCACACTTTGTAACAAATGCAATTTCATTTTCAGGTGCATTAGGGGTTGTAATAACTTTGATTTCGCCAATTACATTTTCAATTAAAGTCTTTGCTGTTTCTTTATATTCAGCTTTTGCACGAACATAAAGTGGGTTTGCATCTGTGTCAAAATCTACAACATAGTTTTCAACTGTGTCGCCCCAACCAAATGGCTTTCTCTTATCAGCATTTCTTGCGCAGTCAATAACGTCTGCAACAACCGCTGAAGCAGTAGGGAGCTTACCAGCACCTTTACCGTAGAATACAACATCGCCAGTTGCGTTACCACGAACTAAAATTGCATTGAACACATCATTAACTGATGCTAATTGACTTCCGTTCATAACAATAGCAGGGGAAACAACTGCGAAAATTTTATCATCAGATACTTTTTTAGCTCTGCCAAGAAGCTTAATTACACCGCCAAGCTCACTTACATAAGCAACATCTGAAAGTGTAATCTTTGTAATACCCTCTGTGTGAACAGCGTCAGGGTAAACATGCTTGCCAAAGCAAAGCGATGCAAGAATACAAATCTTTCTGCATGCGTCAAAGCCTTCAATGTCTGCTGTTGGGTCTTTTTCAGCATAGCCATTGTCTTGAGCAAGTTTTAAGGCATCTTCAAAGCTCATATTCTTTTCAATCATCATTGTAAGAATAAAGTTTGTTGTGCCGTTAAGAATACCTGCAATTTCGTCAATCTCATTAGCTGCAAGGCACTGTGAAATTGGTCGGATAATCGGAATACCGCCACCAACTGAAGCCTCGAAAAGGAAGTTAACATTATTTTCCTTTGCAAGAGTTAAAAGTTCATAGCCTTTTGTTGCAACTAATTCTTTATTTGAAGTAACAACACTCTTACCAGCCTTAAGGCAAGATGAAACAAATTCAAAAGCAGGATGAAGCCCGCCCATTGTTTCAACTACGATTTTTACATCGTCATCATTAAGAATAACGTTAAAATCTTTAATCATTTTACTTTCGTTGGGGTCGCCTGGGAAATCGCGTAAATCAAGAATGTACTTGACCTCCAACTCATTTTGAGTGCTACGTTTTACAATGCTTTCGTGGTTTGTTGTAATAACCTCAACAACACCCGAACCAACTGTACCGTAACCCATAACTGCTACTTGCATTATATTCACTTCCCGATATAAAAGTTAAAATAGTACTAAACTACCACGCTATATATTTTAACATAGATTATCGCTGTATAAAAGGGGAAAATATTATATAATTTATGTTTTTTTATG
>JAZUGZ010000051.1:0-1701 GCA_045641425.1 Candidatus Fimenecus sp. | reverse complement strand
GGCTCAAAGGGTGAAAAGAATGGCAAATCAAAACAGAAAAAGTCAGTCACTGCTTAACTGTGGTCTTGTTTTAAGTCTTTCAACAATCATCGTTAAAATAATAGGTGTTATTTACAAAATACCGCTTACTAATATGATTGGTACTGTGGGCCGAGGTTACTTTGACTCAGCTTATAGTCTTTATGTGCCAATTTACACAATCTCAATGGCAGGTCTTCCGGTTGCTGTTTCTAAAATGGTATCTGGGGAAATGGCACTTGGCCATTTTAGAGATGTAAAACTTATTCATAAGGTTTCAAAACGTCTTTTCTTAATGATGGGACTTATCGGCACAATTGCAATTTTAGTTCTTGCTTACCCTTATGCACTTTCAGTTAAAAACACAGCGGTTATTCCATCAATTCTTGTAATTGGTCCGTCAATTCTTTTCTGCTGTATAATGTCAATTTATCGTGGCTATTATAACGGACTTAGAAATATGACTCCAACAGCTGTGTCACAGGTGTTTGAAGCACTTGGCAAGCTTGTATTCGGTCTTGTTTGCTCAAGAATTGCAATTAGCTATGGCTATTCAAGATTTAACGCTGGGCTTCCTGTTTATGGCCATCAGGTTGCAAATGAAACAGAGGCACTCAGTGCAATTTACCCTTATGCCGCAGCGGGTGCAACCGCTGGCGTTATGCTCGGCACAGTTGTGGGTATGATTTACCTTTTAATTCTTGGCAAAATTAAAGGCGATGGCATTACAAAAACAGAGCTTGCAACAGCTCCAAGGCCAATTAAGTCGTCTGTTATTTCATCAAAGCTTATTAAATTCTCAATTCCTGTTATTGCAAGCTCACTTGTATTTAGCATCACAAACTTAATCGATGCAGTTACAATTCAAAATAGACTTGCACATGTTGTAGCAAATAATATGCCGTTTATAAGACAGCTTTATTCAGCCGAGCTTCAGGGCGTTCTTGATGCAGACGTTAAAGGCTTTCTTTATGGTGCATATTCACTTTCACTTGACTTTAAGAATCTTATTCCGTCAATTACCTTAACACTTGGCGTTAGTGCAATTCCTGCAATTTCAGCGGCGTGGGCAATTCGTGACAAAAATCAAATTAGAACATCGGTTGAGTCAGTTCTTCGTGTTACAATGCTTGTTGCAATGCCTTGCGGAATTGGTATGGCGGTTTTAGCACAACCAATACTTGCAATATTCTATGGTGGTGGCGTTGCTGCTGCATCTGTTCCAATTGCAGCTCCAGTTATGGCGGCTTATGGCTTTACAATTTTCCTTATTGCTCTTTCACAGCCTATGACTAATATGCTTCAGGCAATTGACAAGGCAAATGTTCCCCTTGTTTCACTTTCAATAGGTGCAATTGTAAAAGTAATTTCAAACTTTATTTTAGTAGCAATACCAAAAATCAATGTTAATGGTGCTGTAATTGGTACAATTCTTTGTTATATAATAATTGACACAATCAACCTTTTAGCAATTATTAGATTTACAAAAATCAAAATCAATTTCATAAGTGTTTTTGTTAAACCAACATTCTGCGGACTTCTTTGCGGACTTGGTGCTTACACAACATTTGCAGTATTTAATAGATTTTTACCACAAATTAACTTAGGCGGTCACTCACTCAAAACTCTTCTTTGCTTAGGATTTGGAATTGCAGTTGGCGGTGTTGTTTATGTAATTTCTAT
>JAZUGZ010000050.1:0-7024 GCA_045641425.1 Candidatus Fimenecus sp. | reverse complement strand
TGATTTTTAAAACAAAAAACATTTCTTAATTCTTTGAATAGTAGCCTAAATTTTAGGCAACGGAAAGCCATATCTTAACGAAAAAATTATTCTAATTATAAAAAAGCACACTAAACGCATTAGTGTGCTTTGAATTATTTTAGTTAAATTTAATGCTAATAGTAGTACCAATATTTTCCTCGCTTGAAAGGTGGATTTCTGCATTGTGAACATCTACAATATGCTTGACTATTGCAAGGCCAAGGCCTGTGCCACCAGTAGCTTTGCTTCTTGATTTATCTACTCTAAAAAATCTTTCAAATATTCTATCTTGATATTTTTCAGGGATACCAATACCAGTATCTTGAACGGTTAGCTCTACTTTATTAGTAGCTGTCTTTTTTGCAGAAACCTTTATGTAACCATTTTCTTTGTTATACCTAATAGCGTTATCAATAAGGTTATATACAAGCTCTTCTATAAGTGAGTCGTTACCCTCAATATTGCAATTTTCTGCGTTAACATCTATGGTTATTCCTTTTGCTCTTATATTCATTTCAAGAGAGCTTACGCATTTTTCAATAATCTCATTAAGATTTATTGTTTCAAAGGTTATGTCATCAGCTTTAACTTCATCAAGCTGTGATAATTGAATAATATCTTCTGTTAAATTAACAAGTCTTAAAGCTTGCTTTCTAATTGTACCTGCAAATGGTTTAATATCTTCAGGCTTTGCCATTCCAGTTTCAATTAGCTCAGCATAGCCTGCAATAGAGGTTAGTGGAGTTTTTAATTCGTGCGATACATTTGCTGTAAATTCTTTCTTCTGCTTGTCTAATAATTTTTGCTTCCTCTTATGCTCCTTTAATGCTTCTACAAAAGGAGTAAGCTCTTCCATTATTGTTTCTTGCTCTTCAATATTGTCAAGATTTTTACCGATTTCGGTAATAGGCTTAACAATGCTTTTTGTAATTGTATAGCTAATAGCTAACGAGAGAAGCATAACTGCAAATGTAACTGCAGCTATGTAAACTAAAGACTGATAAAAAACAATATACACGCTATCACTTGTAACTGCAACACGAAGAACATTTCCGTTTTGAAGCTTCGTTGCATAGTAATATGTGTTTTTATCAATAGTAGCAGATTTTCTAATTGTAGAGCCTTGACCAGTTTTAATTGCTTCCAAAAATTCTGGTCTGTTAGAGTGATTTTCCATTTTTCCAGCTTCTTCGACACTATCTGCCAAAACTACACCGTCTTTATCAATTATTGTAAGTCTTGTATTATCATTTATATTTTCGTTTACAAAGCTATAATCTTCATTTGAATTAAGCTCTGCAGAGCAAATTGTAGCAATAGATTTCAAGTTGTTTTTAGCCTGCTTTTCGTAATTTATATGCAAAATTGAAATAGCAAGAATACTCATCACAAGAATTATTCCAAGCCCTAATGAAAGTATTTTTGTAAAGGCTTTATTTACCATATTTTAACCTACCTTATAGCCAACATTTCTAATGGTTTTAATTAAGCTACCAGCATCGCCAAGCTTTTTGCGAAGGGATTGAATATGAACATCAATAGTTCGGTTACCTTGTTCAAAATCATATCCCCAAATGTTTTCCATTAGCTTTTCTCTTGTTAAAACAATATTTTTATTTATAAGTAATAGCTTTAGAATTTCATATTCTTTATATGTAAGTTCAATTTCTAAATTATCAACATAAACTATGTGGCTAGCAACATCAATAGTGATATTTTCGAAAACAATATTATCTACATCTATTGTCTTTGTTCTTCTTAAAACAGCTTTAACTCTGCTAACAAATTCCATAACACCAAATGGCTTATTTATGTAATCGTCAGCACCCAGGTCAAGCCCTTTAACAGCATCTAATTCACTTGTTTTTGCTGTAACCATAATTACTGGAATTTTTTTATAAAGTGGGGTTTGCCTAATGCTTTTAAGAATAGATAAGCCGTCCTCAAGAGGTAACATTATATCTAAAATAATGAGTGAAGGAATTTTCTCACTTAAAGCAATAAACAAATCTTTTGAATTTTCAAACTCTTTTACACTAAAATCATTGTTGATTAAAGCATATGATTCCAATTCTCTAATAGCAACATCATCTTCAACTATGTAGATTAGTTTTTCCATTTTAATTCACCTTGTATTTTAATAAATATTCTTCAAAAAGCTTTATAAAAGATTTATTGTTTCTACTTTTAACAGAGTGTAAATAGTAATGTGTTTGGTAGCTTCTGTTCGATAGTTCAATAGTGCAAACAGCAAGGTTAGAACAATGGTCGGCTATTCGTTCAAATGAATTTATTATATCAAAAAACAAAAGTCCATTTTCAATACTACACTCACTATTTTGTAGCCTATTTGCATGTCTTGCACGAAGCTCTTCTTTAAGATTGTCAATTACCTGCTCAAGAGGTTCAACCTCTGATGCTAAAGATATATCATCATCAATAAATGATGCAATTGCTTTATCTAAAATTTCAACGGTTGCTCTACTCATAATTTCAAGCTTGTGGGTGGCTTCCTTTGTAAATCTTATTTGATCCTTTTCCATTTTTCGCTTAACCTTTAAGATGTTAACGCCGTAATCTCCAATTCGTTCAAAATTGCTAATAGCATGGCTAATTTTTGAAAGCTTAATTGAATCATCAATGCTTAAATTCATAGAGCTTATTTTAACAAGATATGTTTCTAATTCATCTTCAAGCAAGTCAAGCGTTTTCTCATTTTTACTAATTATTTCATCACTATTATGAGAGTATTTTTTAATTAAGTCAAGACAGTAAACCACATTTTCTTTAGCGAGCAAGCTCATATCGTTTGCCTTTTCTTTTGCTTTGTCAATAGCATAAGATGGAGTTAGCAAAAATCTTTCATCTATAAGAGTTTTTTCGCTTTCTAAAGCTTTATTTGGAATAATCAAACAAGCAATTTTTTCTAATTGATTTCCAAATGGGAAAAGAAGAACAGTTGAAAACACATTAAAGCAAGTATGTATAATAGCAATACTTGTTGCATTGGCTGAACTGCTCATAAATGGCAAATGGAAAATTGCATTTACCGAGTAGAATAAAAGCATAGCAAATAACACGCCAAAGGTGTTAAAAATCAAGTGAATAATAGCTGTTCTTTTAGCATTTTTATTTGTGCCGATTGAAGAAATAATAGCCGTTATGCAAGTACCAATGTTTTGACCAAGAATAATAGGAAATGCTGCCGAAACACTTACTGAGCCAGTTATAGCTAGTGCCTGAAGAATACCAACTGAGGCAGAAGATGACTGAATAACCGCAGTTAATAGAGCACCTGCCAAAACACCTAAAATTGGGTTTGAAAACATTGTAAGTATATTTGTAAATTCTGGCACATCTTTAAGTGGTGCAACGGCGCTACTCATAGTTTCCATACCAAACATAAGCACCGAAAAGCCCAAAAGAATAGAGCCAATATCTTTTTGCTTATCCTTTTTGCTCGCCATATATAACACTATTCCAATTAAGGCTAAAATTGGTGTAAATGAGCTTGGCTTAAGCATTTTAACAAAAAGATTAGTTGAGTCAATGCTAGTTAATGACAAAATCCAGCTAGTTATCGTGGTACCGATATTCGCACCCATAATTATGCCAGTAACCTGATGAAGCGACATAATTGATGAATTTACAAAGCCAACAGCCATAACCGTTACGGCACTTGATGACTGAATAACAGCTGTAACCCCAGCGCCAAGAATAACACCCTTTATTCTGTTGTTTGTCATTTTTTCAAGTATAGTCTCAAACCTACCCCCACCAAGCTTTTCTAATGATGAGCCCATATAGTTCATTCCAAAAAGAAATAGGGCAAGTCCACCAATTAAGGATAAACAATTAAAAATGGACATAAATTTCACCTCAAGTTTAATTTACATCCATCAAATTCAGTTTTTGTTTAGTTTATGTTAAATCTTTGTTAAATTATCCGAAATGCCCATTTATATATTCATAAGTTCTTTTGTGGTTAGGGGAATTAAACATTTTTTCTGTTTTATCAAATTCAATTATTTCGCCAAGTAAAAAGAAGGCTGTTTTGTCAGAAATTCTCTTTGCCTGACTCATAGAGTGCGTAACAATTATTATTGTGTAATTCTTTTTGAGTTCTAAAACAAGGTCTTCAATTTTCTTGGTAGATATTGGGTCAAGAGCTGAAGTTGGCTCGTCCATTAGCAAAACTTCAGGGTTTACCGCCAAGGCTCTGGCAATACATAATCTTTGCTGTTGCCCACCTGAAAGGGCAAGGGCACTCTTTTTAAGTTTGTCTGAAACTTCATCCCACAAAAATGCTTGTCTTAAACTGTTTTCTACAATTTTATCAAGCTCTTTTTTATTACGAATTCCATGAGTTCGTGGTCCAAATGCTATGTTGTCATAAATGCTCATAGGAAATGGATTTGGCTTTTGAAAAACCATACCAACTCTTTTTCGCAAGTCATTAACATCAAGAGAATTTACATTTTGCCCATCAAGCAATATTTCACCTGTAATTTTACAGCTGTCAACTAAGTCGTTCATACGATTTAAGCATTTAATTACAGTTGATTTGCCACAACCACTAGGGCCAATAAATGCGGTTATTTCTTTTTCCTTAATTTCAAGGTCAATTCCTTTAATTGCTTTGAAATCGTCATAATATAACTCAAGATTTTTAATTTCAAATTTACTCATTTTTTATCCTCTTTGCCAAAGAATTAGAAAGTGTATTGATGCAAAGCACCACTAAAAGCAAAACAACAGCAGTTGCATAAGCCTCATCAGTAAATAGCCCTTCGTTTAATAAGCAATATAAATGAACTGAAAGCGTTCTTGCTGATGCTGAAAGGTTTTCTGCTGCATCTGGCACAGTTCCTGCGGTGTAAATAAGTGCAGCTGTTTCTCCGACAATTCTACCAATAGCTAATATAATTCCAGAGAGTATTCCAGGCATAGCACTCGGTAAAACAATGTGGAAAATTGTGCGAAGCTTTCCAGCACCTAAGCCGAAAGAACCTTCACGATATGTTTTAGGCACAGCAATAATTGCTTCTTCAGATGTTCTAATAATTAGTGGTAAAACCATAATAGCAAGTGTAATTACACCACCTTTAAGAGAGTAGCCCCACTTTTTTGATATAACAAATGCTAAAAAGCCAAATAGGCCATAAACTATTGACGGAATACCAGAAAGTGTTTCGTTTGTAATTCTAATAAGCTTTACAAATTTGCTACCTTTTTTTGAATACTCAACAAGAAAGATGGCTGAAAAAATCCCAATAGGAATTGCAACTAAAAGTGTTACAAATGTTAAAAATAGGGTGTTAAATATTGACGGTAGCATGGACTGATTTTTAGAGGTGTATTTTAATGAAAACAACTCTAAATTTAAGTTTGGAATGCCATTAAAAAGTATGTACCCAATAATAAATATTACACAAACGCAAGTAATAACCGCACAGGATATTATTAAAATAAATGCGATTAGCGATTTAGGATGGTTTTTGAATTCTTTAATTTTATTCATAATAAATCTTCTTTCGTGTTATCACAGAGAAACAAATGTTGATAATTAGAATAAACACAAAAAGTACAACTGCAGTGCCAAGTAGCGCCCCTCTGTGAAGCCCTGAAGCATAAGCCATTTCAAGCACAATATTACCAGTTAATGTTCTAACACCAGATGTAATTTCTTTTGGTAAAGTAGGCTGATTACCAATTACCATAATTACTGCCATTGTTTCGCCAATTGCTCTGCCAATTCCAAGAATAATTCCACTTAATACACCACTTGCAGCGGCAGGTAAGACCGTTTTGAATATACTGTGTTCTTTTGTAGCGCCTAAAGCTAATGCACCCTCAAAATATTGATTAGGAACAGCTTTTATTGAGCTTTCAGCAGTGTTGATAATGGTCGGTAAAATCATAATTCCAAGAAGTATTGAAGCTGTTAGCATACCTTTGCCACTAGTTCCAGTTAGCTTTTGCATAATCGGAACAATAGCTACCAAAAAGAAAAATCCGTAAATAATTGATGGTACTGATGCTAAAAGATTTATCATTGGTTTTACGATTTTATATAGAGATTTAGGGCAATAATATGCTAAAAATATTGCTGTAAGTATTCCGATTGGAGCACCTATTAAAGTAGCTCCCAAAGTTATATAAACGCTACTTACAATCATAGAAAATATGCCAAATTCTTGTTTTGATGGCTTCCAAGTTTTGCCAAGCAAAAACTCTTTGGGGCCAATTTCACTAATTGATGGAACACCATTTTTGAATATGAATATGCATATTGAAATTACTGCTATTATGGATATGCAGGCACATATCATAAAAAGTACCTGCATTCCTTTTTCTATAATCTTTTTCACTTGCTTATTTCATCCCAAGCTGTAACATTTCCCATATAAACATTCTTAACTTGCTCTGAAGTAATATCATTTACAGGGTTTTCACTGTTTACAATTACAGCAATTCCGTCAAGTGCAATTTTAACTGGTGTTAATGTTTTTGCTTCATCATCTTTAAGCTCTCTTGAAGACATTGCAATGTCAGTTGCACCCTCAATAGCTGACTGAATACCAGCAGATGAGCCACTTTCTTGAATTTCAACTTTAACATTAGGGTTAAGCTTTTCGTATTCATCTGCAAGTACATTCATAAGTGGTGCAACAGATGTTGAGCCTGCAAGAGTTACTGTACCAGACATATTACTCTTTGTGTAACTTGTATTTGTATCAATACTAATGTAGCCTTCGCTGTCAATAATGCTTGCTGCTTCTTTACTACCAATGAATGAGATAAAGTCCTTTGCAACATCACTTAATTTTCCGTCAATAAAAGCAATGTTAAACGGTCTTTGAAGAGTGTAAGTGCCATTTTTTACAGCTTCTACTGATGGTGCAACACCATTAAGTGAAAGAGCTTTAACATCAGTTGAAAGTGAGCCAAGTGAAACATAACCGATAGCATTTTTATTACCTTTAACTGTTGACATCATAAC
>JAZUGZ010000049.1:0-2815 GCA_045641425.1 Candidatus Fimenecus sp. | reverse complement strand
GTAAATAGCTGTTGGGCCATCTGCACCACCAATAATTGCGATTGAAGCAGCTTCAAGTGGTGTAAAGCCTTCAAATCCTGGAATAAAAGTAATGTAACCAGATGCAATAGCAATAAGGAATGCAACATAAATACCAAGCTGTGCTGCAGCACCTAAAAGAAGGCTTGATGGGTTAGCAAGAAGTGGGCCAAAGTCAGTCATAGCACCAACGCCCATAAAGATAAGGCAAGGGAAAATACTTGACTTAACACCACAATAAATAAGTCTTAAAACACCTGAATCATACCAGTGAGCTTCTGCGTCAAGGATTTGACCACCAGGAGTTGCAATTGCAAGTGGGTCATACATAATATCAGGATAAACATTTACAAGAAGCATACCAAATGCAATTGGAAGAAGAAGTAATGGTTCATACTTTCTAACTATTGCAAAATAAAGCAATACGAAAGAACCTAAAATCATTAACCAGTTCTGCCATGCAAGGTGTGTGAAGCCTGATTCCTGAAATAGGCTTATAAGAGCATTAACAATTGACATTTTGTGTTCCTCCTTAACCGATGAAGGCAAGAACAGCGTCAGTGTCAACAGTGTTGCCTTGTGAAACAACTACTTGTGAAACAGTGCCTGAACAAGGAGCAACAATTTCATTTTCCATCTTCATAGCTTCAAGAATGAAAAGAACATCGCCCTCGTTAACGCTTTGACCCTGTGTAGCATTTACTTTAAGTATTGCACCTGGCATAGGAGCTTTAACAGGAGTGCCTGTACCAGACACAACTGGTGCAGCCGGAGCTGCAGGTGTAGCAGGTGCAACTGGAGCAGCTGGAGCAGCTGGAGCAGCTACTGCATCGCTAACATTAGTAACAATTGCTTCGTCTAATTCATTTACGTCAACTTCGTAATTTTTTTCGTTTAATGTAACAATATATTTCATTTTTATTTCCCCCTTAGTCCTCAATAAGCTTTATTGAGTTGAACTGAAGTTTGTTAAGTGGAATTCCGCTTTCATCTGAAACAATAGCCATAATTACAGCGGCTGTTTTTTCATCTGTTTTGTAAAGGTCAAGTGAGCCAACAGATTGTGTTTCAGGAAGTGATGTACCTTTTTTAACTGTTGTTTCTTGCTTTATAGCTTCGGCTGGTTTTTCTTGAACTTTAACTTTGCCTTTTGATTTGCTTTCAATAGCACGAATTACCTTTGAAAGAACAACAACTAAAACTGCAAGAAGGGCAAGAATAATCATAACAACTATTATTCCTGTTACTGAAACACTGAGAGCATCGCCGATTGGCATTGACGGCTTTAAAAGTGTCATAAATTTCATAACTTTACCTCTCAATCTTCAATTTTCTTAATTGAATACTTAAATGTATTTTTAGCTTTTTCTTCACGCTTGTCGAAGAAAGCTTCTGCTTGCTGTGGGAATGCAATATAAGAAAGTACATCTTCGTCACTCTTTGCTTTATCGCCGATTTCTGCCTTGCCTTTTTCGAAGCCTGGCTCTAATGTGTCAGCAAATCTGCAAGAAAGAGGAGCTTCATCACCAAGAACCTTCTTCTGAAGGTCAGCGTTTACTTCGCCAGGTGCTTTACCATATTCACCCTTGATGTAAGCTTTAATTTCTTTTGAGATGTTTTTATATCTTTCGCCAACAAGAACGTTAGTAACAGCTTGGTTACCAACCATTTGGCTAAGTGGTGTAACAAGAGGAGGGTAGCCCATATCTTCACGAACTCGTGGAATTTCAATAAGAGCTTCGTCCATTCTGTGAAGTGCGTGCATATCTTCAAGGTTTGCCATCATATTTGAAAGCATACCACCAGGAACTTTATAGGTAAGAGCATCTGTATCAGTAACAAGTGCCTTTGGTTTCAAAAGACCTGCTGAAAGGTACTGGTCGCGAAGTGGCTTAAAGTGGTCGTTAACTGCTTTAAGAACTGTTCTGTCAAGGCCAGTTTCATAACCAAGACCAGTGAGTGCATCGTGAATTGTTTCGGTAGCTGGCTGTGAAGTACCACCAGAGAAGCAAGATGTTGCTGTATCAATAATATCGCAACCAGCTTCAATAGCCTTCATAATTGTCATATATGCCATACCAGTTGTGCAGTGTGTATGAAGAATAACTGGCATGTCAGGGAGTGCATCTTTAATTGCTCCAACTAAGTCCTTTGCCTCAACTGGAGTCATAACACCTGCCATATCCTTAATACAAATTGTTGAACAACCCATTTCTTTCATTTCTTTGCAGAGTTCAACATACTTTTCTAGTGTATGAACTGGGCTTGTCGTGTAAGAAATAGCACCTGATGCAATAGCACCATTTCTAATTGTTTCATCAACTGCAACTTGAATGTTTCTTGTGTCGTTAAGTGCATCAAAAATTCTGATAACGTCAATACCGTTTTCAATGCTCTTTTTAATGAACATTCTAACTACGTCGTCAGGGTAATGCTTGTAACCAAGAAGATTTTGACCTCTTAAGAGCATTTGAAGTTTTGTGTCTGGGCATTTTGCTTTAATTTTTCTAAGTCTTTCCCATGGGTCTTCATCAAGGTAACGAAGGCATGAGTCAAAAGTAGCACCGCCCCAGCATTCAAGAGAGTAGTAGCCAGCTTTGTTAAGGGTTTCAAAAATTGGTTCAAAGTCAGCGAACGGCATTCTTGTAGCCATAAGGGACTGGTTAGCATCTCTTAATACGGTTTCTGTAAACTGTACTTTCATATATATTAAACCTCCCAAAATAATAACTAAGTTAAATCAAATCCAAATTTCGCCATTTTAATTTAACAATTGTATTCTAACACCTTGTCGATT
>JAZUGZ010000048.1:0-6387 GCA_045641425.1 Candidatus Fimenecus sp. | reverse complement strand
CACTAACCTTTGCATTTGGATTTGAACCAAGAATTAACGGTTTTCAGGTTTTAGGCATTCCAGATGCAATTAGCTTTACAATTATTTTGTTTTTAGAGTCTTGCATTTCAATCGGCTTAATTCCATCAAACACAGAATACGAAAGTCTTTTTGAAAGGCTATCTATCTCAGCAGAAATTTTTGATAACAACGATAATATTGCTTTTAATTCTGCACATAATGTTAGTGACAGTGAAAATATTGTTGTTCATGCAAGCAGTATTACTGGTGGATATGTTAAATATTTTGAAGATATCAGCGAGCTAAACAAGGTTAAAAATGAGCTTGGTGAAATTAAGGCAGAGCTTGAAACTGAAAAGGATATTCTTACTGAAGAAAACGAAATTAAGAAAAAGGAAGCATCCATTAACGCATCAAACAAGCTATATGATGAAATTGCACTTTTAACTGTTAGTCAGTCAACTGCAATTAGTGAGCTTTGCGAAAGCGCAGAAAATGATTATAGCAAAAGCATTCGTTTAATTTGCTTTTATGGTGCATACATAAAAAGAATTGCTAACCTTAAAATCATATCTCAAAACAGTAAAACAATTAACACGAGGGAGCTCACGCTTTCTGTTAATGAGAGCCTTAGATATTTGGAATATTTAGGCATTGATGTATATAGCAAATTTGACAGCAATGAGGATATGGATGCAAGCATTCTTATTGGCATTTATCAGCAATTTGAGGAAAGTATTGAAGAATACATTGATAAATTAGTTGGCGTTTCTGTTTTTCAAGATGGACTTAATTACAAGCTAATTTTAGAGCTTGATGATACTGAAAAGCACATTACCTTGAAGGGTGGTGATGCTATATGTTAAGCATAATTAACACAGCTGCATCAACAAGATTTGCATTTGCAATAATTTTGGTATTATCATTTGTTTGCTTTGCATACGAAATAATTAAATATTGCTTTTTTAAGAAATATTCAAGAGCGATAATTGCAGGTCTTGGAGCAATATTGTCCTACATAACGCTTCAGCTTTTAATTGAGATTATTAGCCAGCTTGTTAAGGCAAATTATCAATCAAGAGTTCACTATTTTGGAGAATTACCAATATCGCTAATAATTGCAGAAATAATTCTTCTTTTGTTAACAGCTGGTGCTTTGTTATTTGATTTGTTAAGACTAAAAAATAAATCCTTAACCACTTATGCGATTAAGGAAAGCGTTGACACCCTAAATGCAGGTATCTGTTGCTACAATGATAACGGAAGAACAATTATTGTTAATTCATATATGGAGCAGCTATCCCACCTATTGTTTAACGAAACGCTTAACAACGGAACAATTTTCAAGAACAAGCTTCAAAAAATTAGTCACAACAACAGCAGCTTTAGTTTTGATGGCAAGGTATATAGCATTGTTCAAAACAGAATTGATAGCATAAACGAAATTGTTATATTCGACACAACTGAGCTTAATCAAAATATTGAACAACTACGGCTCCAAAACGAAAAGCTATTAGAAATCAACCAAAAGATAGCAGAGCTTGGAAGCAAAATTATTGATGTAACAACTCAAAAGGAAATTCTTTCTGCAAAGCAAAGCATTCATAATGGAATGAATAATTTAATCCTTTCAAGCATTGCATCTGCCCAGAATTCAGCTGATGCAGAAAAAGACCAAATTCTTCAAAAATGGAAGTCCAATGCACTTGTTTTATGCCGTGAGGCAAATCAAACAGAAGAATATTCCGTTCAAAACATCATAACAAACGCTAAAGCATTAGGCGTTAATCTTGAAATTAACGGAAATTTTTGCTATAACAATAATAAGCTTGCTTATGCAATTGTTAACGAAGCAATAGCAAATGCTGTTAAGCACGCTGGTGCAAGGAATATAGCTATCACTCTATCGCAAAATGAAATAAAAATTTCAAACGATGGAAAAATCCCAACCGAGTCAATAACGCTTAGTGGTGGATTATCAACCATCAAATCACAGGTTAAAGATTTAATTATAAACCAAGGCGAATTATTTGAATTAATCGTAATTGTTTAGGAGATTTATGTATAAGGTACTAATTGTTGAGGATCAAAGCATGCCTCGTCAGCTACTTGAAATGTTTATTAAAAATTCCAAAAACTACGAGCTATCAGCTTCAATAACTGATAGTGTTATGGCTTTGCCATATTGTATGAGATACAATGTCGATTTAGTTTTAATGGATGTCGTAACCGAGATGAAGCATAGTGGCTTAAAAGCTGCCGAGGAGATAAAGGCACTGTTTCCAAACATCAAAATTATCATAGTTACATCAATGCCAGAATTTTCTTGGATAGAGCGTGCAAAGGCAATTGGCATTGAATCGTTTTGGTACAAAGAGGCAGAACAAATCGAACTTCTTGATTTGATGGACAGAACAATGGCTGGTGAAAGCATATATCCAGACACCACACCATTAGTTCAAATGGGCAAAGTAACAAACCACGATTTTACAGATCGGGAACTTCAAATTATGAGAGAAATCACAACTGGTGCATCAAACGCTGACATTGGTAAAAAGCTTGGCATAACTGAAGCAACAGTAAAAAAGCATATGCAAAATATTCAAAGCAAAGTTGGCGTTAGAAGTCGTGCTGCACTCGCAGTTCTCATAACATCAAATGGAATCGCATTAGATATATAAATTAAATGTCAAAACTTCCAACTGAGCATAAAAAGTTAATACAACCAAAAGGTAGGAGTAAATCCTACCTTTTTTGTTTTCTAATTTGGCTTTCCGTGGTAAAGCAGCTTTACCGCTAATCAATGATAAAGGAAATTTAAAAATTTTTCTCCTAGCGACTCAATAGTTGCGTCACTATTCAATGAAAAAGAAATTTGATTTGTAAATCGCTCTGTAATGAAAAAATTGGACATTTAATATAACGACAAGGCGAAGGCTTTGAAAATCGATTGTAGGCGATTTTTGAGCCTTAAAGCGTGAGGGTTACGACGCTTTTTGATTGGAGAGAAATGATAACAGAAAATACAAAATATGATAGAGCTTGGAGCTTCTTCAAAAACGCAAGACACGAAATATCTTTTAACAGAAAATGCAAGAAATGTATATATGAATGCAAACAAAGTTTTAGAGCAATAATAGTTTACTGTCCAAACTTTAAGCACAGATGATTTTGGCTCCATTTTCATTTTATGCACAAGTTCTTAAAATGAAGCAGGATAAAGACATGCTCCTGCTGTCGGAGCATACATCAGCCGGCAGAGCCGACTGTTGCGAGGTTTTAGGTGGAGCAAAATTGGAGCATATTGTTTTGGCACTTTATGTGCTCCTATTCTCTTACTTTGTGCTAGGGCAAGCAGAGCGTTTGGCTGTCCTGCCAACGCTTTTTACTTAAATATGGGCACAGCCCAAACCCAGTTTAATATCTTTTTGAAAGGAAAAACATGAAGAAAACTAAAAAAGAAATACAAGAAATGACAACATATATTTGCAACCAAAAGAATCAGTTTCTATTTAACAAAAAGGAACTATGTGAGATAACAGGTCTGTGTTTTGATTCGGTAGCAGAGATTTGTAAAAAGATTCCACCTGCATCTACTGGCAAAACTAATCTGTATTTTTAGGTGATGTGCTAACTCAAATGTATAACGGTAGTAATAAATAGTGTAGATTATCTACTATCTAAAGAGAAAAATATTGTTGCGTTTGGTGATAGATATTAAAAACTTTAAGTGATATTGTTGATAGAAAAGGAGGTATGTTATGTACGAACTATACGATAAAAATGGTAAGCTTTTGTACTACCGAATGTCAAAAAGAGTAACAGATGCAGAGGGTAACAAGAAAGTTTTAACTGCAAGGTCAAAGAAATCTGTAGCCGATTGCAGAAAGAAAATGGATAAGCTTATTGAAGAATTTACTCGTCAGGAAGAAGTTAAAAAGCATAAAGGTAGCTATTCTGAAATGACTTTAGGTGAGTTCGCAAAGAACTGGTATGACTTAACTATTAAAGATTCAGAGTGCAGTGATGTGAATAAACAAAACTACAAATACTATGTATTCAATCATATTATCCCGAAGCTTGGTCACATAAGGCTGTGTGATATTACAGAAGATGACTGTCAAAAGTTCTTAAATGAATATGCTGGCTGGAGTAAAACAATCATAGATAAACTTAGAATGACACTTAGAAGAATACTCAAAAAAGCTGTTAAGCAAGAACTAATTAAAAGAAACTATGCAGAGGATATTGTTAGACCAGCATATACGGAAGGGCAGAGAAGACCACTTACTGATAAAGAAAGAGAATGGATAATTGAAGCTGCAAGAAAACATTATGCAGGAGCAATGGTATTAACAATGCTCTGGTGTGGACTGAGACCAATAGAAATTAGAAGAATGACTTGGGACTGGGTAGATTTTAAGAATGAAATACTAACAGTTGGTAAATCAAAAACAAAGGCTGGTACTGGTAGAAAGATACCAATTCCAAAAGAGCTTGCTAATATGTTAAGAGAGCTAAAACTCAAAAACTACAATGATAAATATGTGTTTGTAAAGTATGATAAGCATACACAGTTAGATCAAAATGCATTCTACCAGAGCTGGAGAAACTTACTTAAAGAGATTGAAATAGCACATGGTGGTAGGTTTTACAGAAACAAATTAGTAGAAAGTGTATTGGCAGATGACCTTGAACCATATCTATTAAGACATACATTCTGTACTGATTGCCAAGCAGCAGGAGTGCCAATAAATGTTGCAAAAGAGCTTATGGGACATAGTGATATTCAAGTCACAGCTAAAATATATACCCACATGGTAGATGAAGTGTTTGAAGCAAACCGTCAGCGCCTTGAACAGTATAACGAGTACAAAGAAAACCAAGCTAAGGCGTAACAAATCCTTCGCATAAACAAAGAAAAGCAGATTAGATTCATTTGGTTTCTAATCTGCTTTTTTAATCCGAACCCTACATAGTTTTGTCTGTCTCTTGTCTCTCACCAAAATGAATCGTTTAGAGTCGTTTCCAATCGTGAATTTAGAAAACTATATCTATTTAATGTTTGTATATGTCTGCAAAGAGTATCTACACCAAAATTTATATAGGCATTTTGAGGTAATTTAAGGCGATTTCACCCCATTTTAAGACAAAAAAATAGCTCAAAACAAACTGTTTTGAGCTTGTGGCAGAGGCACAAGGATTCGAACCTTGAATGACGGAGTCAGAGTCCGGAGTGTTACCGTTACACTATGCCTCTATGTTTTGTTGCGAGAGATATTATATATCAATGGCGTTTAGTTGTCAAGCCTTTTTTCTAAAAAACACACTCAAAATCTTTCATATTATTACAAAAAAGACCTACCAATTTTGGCAGGTCTAATTTTAATTGCTTATTATCAATATCCGCCTTTAATGTCGTAATATTTATTACGAATTTTATTTGCGGTGGCTCTTGCAAAAACATAACCTTCCATGTACTCGCCACGGAATGTGTCAACATTTGCACGAGGATTCTCGAGAAAATCGTAAAGGTCGCAAGAGAATTTTTTGGTATCCACACTTCTTTGGTTTCTACCATCAATAAAGATGTCCGATATGCCTGCATCTGCAAGAGCAACGCGAAGGCTCTTAAGCACCTTTCTAAAGAGCGATTGAACAGACTCGTCGTATTCACGATTTGGCCAAAGTGCTGCAACAGCTTGCTCGGTGCTAACTGAACCGCCTTGACGGTCAACTAAAAGCGCTAAAAATTCCTTTGATTTTGCACTTGAAAAGAAAACTGGCTTTTGGTTAACAAAAATATCAAAATATCCAAATGTTTTAACTGTGATTTCCTTTTGCGGAGTACTTGCAAGGAAGTTGTCAGCCTTTTCAATCTCGGCAAATACCATTTCATCTGTATAAGGCTTTAACACATAACCAATGGCATTAACGCGAAAGGCGTCATAAGCATATTCTTTGAAGCCAGTAACAAAAACAACCTTAGTTGGTGAATTTATTGAATTGATTCTTCTTGCAAGCTCAAGACCTGTCATAACTGGCATTTCAATGTCAAGAAAAGCAAGGTCAATGTCGTCGTGCTGTGCTATGTAAACAAGCGCGTCAGATGGGTTGTTATAGACCAAAACTTCATCAACAAGCCCGTGGGATACACAAATGTCATGAAGCTCTTCAGCTGCAAGACGCTCGTCGTCAACTATCATTATTTTCATAAGATTTCCTCCGTTTTAGGGATTTTAATCGTAACGTGAGTTCCTTCGCCCTCACGGCTATTTATTTCAAAACTTGCATTGCACATACCCTTAAGTCGTTGTGCAACATTTGAAAGGCCAACGTGTGCGTGGTACTCGTCATCTGTGTAGTCAGGTGCCAAAATGTCAAATC
>JAZUGZ010000047.1:0-3819 GCA_045641425.1 Candidatus Fimenecus sp. | reverse complement strand
TCGGTCAACGAATTTTACAACAAAAAATTTATTTGGGTTAGAAATCCAAAAACCGAAAAAAATTAACTTTTATCTTTGGTCAATTTGACAAACACAAGTTAAAATTTTTATGTATATTTCACATTTAATTATTGATTTTATGGTGGATAAGTGGCGAATCCTCAGTTATTATGTTAAAAGAGGCTCCCTTTTCTTGGTAAAAATTTACAATTTCTTCTAACGCTTTTAGGTTAACTCCGCACACGTCAATGTCATGCATTAATATAACTATATTTTCAGCATTTTGTGGGTATGAGGTTGCTTTTTTTAGCTGGTATTCGGCATTTGTTTCTTTGCCACCTGCGTCGCCATTTTCACAATTCCAATCAAAATAAATATAGCCTAAATCTTCAGTTTCCTTAGTTAATGTTAACATTATATTCTTACAATATTTTCGACTAATTGTGTTACTACTACCACCTGGAAAGCGGATTATTTTAGTATCAACACCCGTTTCTTTCAAAACCAAGGTATGTATTTTGTCTAAATCATCGAGAAAGGCCTTGGGCGACGAATAAATCTCGGGGTATTTGTGAGAGTAGGAATGAAGCGCTATTGTGCTACCTTGCTTCACAATATCTTTCATATAGCAATTATATTTTCCATTTATTACAAAGAATGTTGCACCTATTCCGTAAGAGTCTAAAAGCGACAAAATTTGTGGGGTATTTTTAGACGGACCATCATCAAAGGTTAAATACACCGTTAAATTACTGCTTGGGTAGTAATTATTACCATTTTTGTCCTTCATTATTTTTTCAGTAGTTGTTTCTGAAAATTCTTCTGTTATATATTCAATTTCACTTGGCCTTTCAATATTTTGATGAACTTGCTTTTGCTTCATAAATGGTATTAGTAAAGCAAATAGAATTAGAAAAGTGACAGATGCAAATATTATTTTTAGATTTAAGTGAGCGGTTATGACTTTCAACACTACACCCCCAAAGGAGTATATGAAAAAAGCGGTAATAAAAATTACCGCTTACTTTATTAAATGTTCAAAACCATTATCGGTTAGGAATTTTTTATCTTGTTTTGAAAGCTCTGCATTTTTTAACATATCAGGGCGTTTTTTTGCTGTCATTAAAAGTGACTGTTCTCTTTTCCACTTTTCAATGTTAGCGTGGTGGCCAGAAAGAAGTACATCTGGCACTTTTTGCCCCTCCCACTCGTAAGGCCTTGTATATTGTGGGTATTCAAGAAGCGAGTCATAATGACTTTCAAGCTCTTTAGCTTCGTCATTAGGTAAAACCCCTGGAAGCATTCGAGCAACAGAGTCAGCAACAATTAAAGCTGGAAGCTCGCCACCAGTTAAAACATAGTCGCCTACCGAAAGTTCTTCGTCAACTATTGTGTCAATAACACGCTGGTCTATGCCTTCATAATGACCGCAAAGAAGAGTAATTTCGTCATACTTTGAAAGTTCTTTTACTTTATTTTGTGTAAGAACTTCGCCACACGGCGAAAGGTAAATTAAATGTGACTTTTTGCCTGACTTTTCACAAATTGCTTTGTAGCAATTGGTAATTGGTTCAGTTTGCATAAGCATACCCATACCACCACCGTAAGGCGAATCATCAACATGACCGTGCTTATCGGTAGTATAATCACGAATATTTACACATTCAATTTCTATAAATCCGTTTTCCCTTGCTCTGCCGATAATGCTTTCAGAAAGCACCGCTTCGCACATACTAGGGAAAAGAGTCATTATGTTAATCTTCATCGTCAAAAATTCCTTTAATTGGCCTTATGAGAACTTTACTCTCTACTACATCTGTACTTACAACAAACTCCTTAACTGCTGGCATTAAAGCAGTACCAGTAGCTGTTTTAATATGGTAAACATCATTAGCGCCAGTACTTGTTACATCGGTAATTTCGCCATAAACCTTCTCAGTATCAGCATCAATTACCTTACAACCAACAAGTTCTTGAATAAAATAGCTGTCTTTTGGAAGACGTGCATCACTTCGCTTCATATAAAGCACAGTGCCACGCTTTGCCCTTGCTTCGTCAACAGTAGTAACCCCGTCGAGAGCTAAAATTACAACATTACCATGTGGGCGAGCCGCAAGCACTTTAACTGGCATTTCGCCCTTTGAGTCATAGTAAAGAGTTTTGAATTTTTTTACAAAGTCAGGGCTGTCACACCAAGGGTCAAAACGCATTTCGCCCCTAACCCCGTGAGTTGACACAACCTGACCGAGTTCAAGATAATCTTTAATCATAATAATCCTTAAAATTACAAAAAGGCAGGAATTACCCTGCCAAATTTGTATCAGTCAATGTCCACCTGTACTTTTTCGCCGCTACGAGTAGCACCAGCTTTTACGATGGTTCTAATAGCCTTTGCGATTCTGCCCTGTTTACCGATAACTCTACCCATATCGTCCTCAGAAACATGAAGATGATAAACAGTAACACCACGGTCGTCAGGCTCGTCAACAGAGACTGTAACAGCGTCTGGGTTCTCAACAAGACCCTGTACGATGGTAATAAGAAGTTCTTGCATATTTTAGCACCTCTTATTTAATAACGCCGCTCTTCTTAAGAATGACTTTAACTGTGTCTGTTGGCTGAGCACCATTCTTAATCCACTTTTCAGCTTTTTCAGCGTCAATCTTGATTTCAGCAGGGTTCTTCATTGGATCGTATGAACCGATTTCCTCGATGAATCTGCCGTCTCTTGGATAACGAGAATCTGCTACAACAACACGGTAATAAGGAGCTTTCTTAGCACCCATTCTGCGAAGTCTGATTTTAACTGCCATTTTAGTTTCCTCCAAAATATATAAATTTTAATTTATAAACACTGTTGTGTGTTATTACATTGGGAATCCGCCGAAGCCACCCATTCCGCCCATACGCTTCATCATACGGCGTGAGTTTTTAGAATTGAGTTGCTTCATCATTTTTTGCATTTGGCGGTATTGATTAAGAAGTCTGTTAACATCTTCAACCTGCATTCCGCAACCAGCGGCAATTCTGCGCTTTCTTGACGGATTGATGATGTCAGGATTTCGACGTTCTTTGAGAGTCATTGATTGAATGATTGCTCTCATTCTGTCAAGCTGACGGTCGTCAACGTCAACATCTTTAATCTTTTTATTAACACCCGGAAGCATTCCGAGAATGTCTTTCATTGAGCCCATTTTTCTAACTTGTTCCATTTGGTCAAGTAAATCTTCAAGGTCAAATTTATTTTTACGAAGTTTTTCTTCAAGCTGTGCGGCTTTCTTTTCATCAAGGGCCGTTTCAGCCTTTTCGATGAGTGAAAGAACATCGCCCATACCAAGAATACGAGAAGCCATTCTATCTGGGTGGAAAATGTCAAGCTCATCAAGCTTTTCGCCCATACCAACGAACTTAATTGGCTTGCCAGTTACCGCTCTTGCTGAAAGTGCGGCACCACCACGAGTGTCGCCATCCATTTTAGTAAGGACAAGACCATCAATACCGAGCTCGTCATTAAATGTACCAGCAACTGTAACGGCATCTTGACCGAGCATTGAGTCAACAACAAGTAAAATTTCGTGAGGATGAACCTCATTTTTAATGTTTTTAAGCTCATCCATAAGCTCAGTGTCAATATGCAAACGACCAGCTGTATCAATAAACACATAGTCATAGCCTTTATCTTTAGCGAGCTTAATAGCTTCTTTTGCAATTGTTACTGGGTTTGTTTGACCCATTTCAAAAACTGGAACACCAACCTGCTCGCCAACAACCTGTAACTGCTTAATAGCAGCTGGACGATAAATGTCGCAACCTACAAGG
>JAZUGZ010000046.1:0-1750 GCA_045641425.1 Candidatus Fimenecus sp. | reverse complement strand
GCAAAAAAGGTTGAAGAGTATCGTGCAGATGAAGAAAGCTTAAAACTTGCTCTCTTAAATGCACAAAAGCTTGCTGACCAAATTGTTAGTGAAGCAAAAGAAAAAGCTGAAGCAGAATCAGCAGAAGCACTTGCCGCTGCTGAGAAAAAGGTTGCAGACGCTAACGCTAAAGCAGATGAACTTTCTGCAAATAGCAAAAGAGAGTCTGATGCAATCCTTGAAAGTGCAAAAGCAGAAGCTGAAAGAATTGTTGCTGAAGCTAACAAAGAAGCAAAAGAAATCCTTGGCAATATGAATCGTCAGGTTACACACGAAACACTTGTTTTTGATATGACAAAGAAAGAAGCTGCTGAATTTAAGAGCAAGCTTGTTGCTATGTATAAAGAGCATATTAACCTTATTAACCAGCTTCCTGAAATTGTTGATGCACAGCTTGAAGAAACACCAGTTGCTGAAGAACCAGCAGAAGAGCCAGCTGATGAAGTAGCAGAAGCTACTGAAGAAGTTGTTGAAGTTCAAGAAGTAATTGAAGAACCAACTGTTCAAGAACCAGTTGACGAAGAAGTTGCTGAACCTGCTATTGAAGATATTTATTCTGATTCAGTTGAAATTACTGAAGAAGAATCAACTGTTGAGGCAGAAGAGCCAGCAACTGAAAAAACTGCATTTAAGCTTGACCTTAGCAAGATTGACTTTGCAGAGGATGAAGACGAAGAAGTAGAACCTGCACCAGCAGTTTTCGAATCAATTGAGGAAGAGTCTGAAGATTCTGAAGACGATAACGACAATGAAGATGAAGGCGGAAGCTCAATTTCATTCAAAAACTTCTTCAAGAAAAAATAATTGAGGTAATAAATGCGTCGGGTAATTACAGTTATGTCTGCTGGGCTTTTAGTGTTAGCAGATCAGCTTATAAAACTACTTGTGATTGCACGTCTTAAACCTATTGGCAGTCTTGGTGTAATTAACGGATTTATACGCTTAAATTACGTTGAAAACACAGGGGCTGCTTTTGGTTCTTTTAGCAGTCACACGGCTTTGTTGTCAGTTGTAACTTTAATAGCAATTGTTTTAGGATTTGCTTATCTTTTAAGCGGAAAGCTTAAGGTCGGTTTTGAATATGTTTGCATTCTTTTGGTTTTGTCTGGCGGAATAGGCAACCTTATTGACCGAGTTTTTCGTGGCTTTGTTGTTGACTATATTGAGCCATTATTTATTGAATTTGCAATTTTTAACTTTGCAGATATTTTAGTTACTTGCGGTGCAGTCCTTTTAATTGCTTGGATGATTAAAGACATTGTAAAAGATACGAAAAAATCGAAAGAAACAGACCAATGAGAGAATTGATTATTGAAGTAAATCCAGAAAATGAAGGCGAAAGGATAGATAAATTTTTATCTGTCCTGGTTGAAAGTGCTTCGCGCACTTCACTTCAAAAATCAATTGAAAATGGTACTGTTTTAGTAAATGGTAAAACCGTTAATAAAAAATATAAAGTAGTTGCAGGGGACGAGGTCAAAATCTGCGAAGAAGAATTAAAACCTCTTGATGCTGAGCCACAAAATATTCCACTTGATATAGTTTATGAAGACGATGATTTATTAGTTGTCAATAAACCTCGTGGAATGGTTGTTCACCCAGCACCAGGCAACTATACTGGTACTCTTGTAAATGCACTACTTTATCATTGTAAGGGTTCACTTTCAGGGATAAATGGTATTTTAAGACCCGGTATTGTTCATAGAATTGA
>JAZUGZ010000045.1:0-3796 GCA_045641425.1 Candidatus Fimenecus sp. | reverse complement strand
ACTCCTTGGCTCACAGAACGACATGGCTACGATCCGACTTTTCTCATTTGCTCAAGCATATCTTCAGAAACTTCTGGAGCTTCAACAATAAAGAACTGGCTACCATTTGTGCCTGGGCCTGCATTAGCCATTGAAAGCGCACCACGAAGATTGTGAAGTTCTGGAGTAAATTCATCTTCAAATGGGTCGCCCCAAATACTTTCGCCACCCATACCAGTGCCGTTTGGGTCGCCGCCCTGAATCATAAAATCTTTAATAACTCTGTGGAAAATAAGGCCGTTATAATAACCCTCTTTAGCGTGTGTTACAAAGTTTTCAACTGCTTTTGGAGCATATTCTGGGAAAAGTTTAATTTTAATTTCGCCCATATTTGTTGTCATAGTTGCGATTTTGTCGCCTTTTTGTGGTTTTTCAAGCTGATACATAATAAATTACCCTCCGATTATTCAACGCTCTTAAGAGATTCAACCATATCAATCTTTTTGAGCTTAAAGTACATAAACCAGTTAACAAGCATTGAGAACACAAATGTGAGTACAGCAGAAATAATTACGCTGAATGCTTTAAGATTTCTACCGAACATATAAACATCTGTTTCAACTGTTGTCATAACAAACTTATGAAGTACAATACCTATTGCAACGCCAAGAATTGTACCAAGTACTGTTAAAACAATATTTTCTCTGTAAACATAGCGTGCAAGCTCGCCATCATAGAAGCCTAACAGTTTAATTGTTGCAAGCTCACGTCTTCGTTCACTAATGTTAATGTTATTAAGGTTATAAATAACGACAATAGCCAAAAGTGCAGCGGCCAAAATCATCATAATAATTATAAAGGTAAGTCTGCTGACCATATCATTAAGGTCGTTAAGTGTTTCGTCATTAAGAGTTACAGAGTTAATACCCTTAATTTTCAAAAGGCGTTCAACTGCTTTTTCAGTATCTGCTGATTCGCCAAATTTAATCATAAGAATGTTACCCTCTGGCTCTTCGCCATAGAAGTAATTATAAAGCGAACGGCTCATATAAACATAGTTGAAAATATAGTTCTCAGTGATTCCGCTGACTTTTACCTCTTTATAAATTGGGTCTGACTCACTTTGACGAATAAAGATTGTGTCGCCGACTTCAACATCTAAAAGCTCAGCATATTTTTCAGTAATAATAACGCCTTCGTCGCCAAGAGTTAATTCATCTATAACATCTTTTCTTGGTTTAATTGAAACGAAATCTTCGAAATTGTCATTGTTTACTGGAACAATTAAGTAAGCATATTTAAGGTCATCAACCTGTTCTTCATTATTAGCTGAGTAAACAATTGAACGATGTGCTTGGTTAAATTCTGAAATATCTGTAATATCTTGAACGTCAGAAAGCATTGCACGTCTGCTTGCACGAGTAAGTGTATTATCAACTGAAACAAGGCCATCATACTTGAACACCTTGCCGTATTGATTATTAGCCATTGACGAAACAGAGTCGTTAATACCAAAGCCGACAATCAAAAGTGCCATACAACCGCCAACGCCGAAAAGTGTCATAAAGAAACGACGCTTATAACGGAAAAGGTTACGAACGGCAGCCTTCTGTGCAAAGTCAAGACGCTCCCAAATAAATGTAATTCTTTCCATAAGAATACGTTTACCAACCTTTGGTGCTTCAGGACGCATAAGGTCTGACGGAACGCTTTTAAGTGCTTTATGGCAAGATGCAAACGCTGCAAGAGTAGTGCAAAGAATTGCAAGTGCAGATGCAAGCAACGCATAGAACACATTGATTCTAACTACTGTTTCCCTTAAGTTATAGTAAGCCAAGGTGTATGCACGAATAATAAGTCGTGGAATTGTAAGCTCGCCTACAAGCACACCAATTACGCTACCAATTAAGCTTGCAACAAGTGCATAAAGAATATATTTTGAAATAATTGCTGTTTTGCTGTAACCAAGAGCTTTAAGAGTACCGATTTGTGTTCTTTGCTCTTCAACCATACGGGTCATTGTTGTAAGGCAAACAAGTGCGGCAACAATAAAGAAAATAAGTGGGAATACTGTTCCAAGAGCACCAATGCTTTGCGCATCGGTCTTATAGCTTGAATAAGACTCAATTGAACTTCTGTCAAGAATATACCACTCTGGCATTTCCATATTATTAAGTCTTGTTTCTGCCTCACGAAGCTCAAGCTCTGCATCTGCGAACTCATCAACTGCATCTTGCTTTGAAATTTCGTATTGCTCTTTACCATGCTGAAGCTTTGATTCAGCCTCTTTAAGCTGTTGTTCTGTTTCAGCAATAAGCTGGTCTTTATTAGCAAGTGATGATTCAACCTCGTGAATTAACTTTTCGCCATCTTGAATTTCTTTGGTTGTGGCAGCGATTTTCTTGTCGTAATCTTGAACCTGAGCCTTGTAAAATGCTGCAAGTGCTGCAACTGTATTATATTTTGCTTCAGCATCTTTTACTTGATTTTCAGACGCGCCACCTTCAACAAGCTTTTTCCAGTTTTCATAATAAGTATAAGCTTCACTTTCTGCTTTTTCTTGGCTAGCAAATGCTGCTTGTCTAAGTTTTTTAATTTGTTCAAGACTTTGCTTTGCTTCAGTAAGTCTTTGTTTGCTAAGTGGAATTTCTGTTTCGGCATCCTCAAGCATTTTCTTCTTTGACTCGTAAAGCTCTTTACTTGCTTTAAGAACCTCTTCACTGTCAAGAAGTTGCTGGTAAGCATCTGAAAGCTCACTTTCAGCTATTGCTTTTTTAGCGTTATATTCATTAGTTGCTTTTGTAATCATTTCTGCTGTTTGAGAACGAACCTCGCTAAAACGGACATCGCAACGCTTTGCAGAAATCTCTTCTATAAGCTGTGTAACATTATTAACTAAGCTCTTATAATCTTTACCAAAGCAATTAAGGCTTTTTGCACCGTCAACCAAAATGTAAATTGAAGTGTAAATATCGGTTGCAAATGCTTCCTTTGGAAGTACAACATAACCGTCAACAACACCATCGCCAACTGTGGCTGTACCCATATTACCATTAAGGTAGTAAGAAGATGTGCAAACACCGACAATTGTAAATGTTTCTGCGGCAAGTGTGTCAAAAATTGAAGTGTCAGTACCTGTACCAAGGGTCATATAATCGCCAACCTTAAGTCCCGATTCTTCTAAAAACTCACGGCTTGCAAGACATTCATTGTATTTTTCTGGGTACTTACCCTCAACACACATAATATCGTTTATTTTTTCAGGCATTGAAATTGCTTTTGTAACAATTTCTTTAGAGTTAGCAAGGCAAACAAAGTCAGTTGTAAAAGAGCCTTCGGCTTTTTTTACACCATCAAGCTCACGAATTGCATTTAAGTCATTTTCAGTAAGTCCTAAAGTGCCAACAACTCTAATATCCATTAAATTTTCTTTGTCAAATTGCTTGTCGGCTGACTCTTTCATTGCAGGGCTTGAAGAACGAAGACCTGCGAAGAATGCAACACCGAGTGCTACTATTAACAAAATGGAAATAAAACGGCTGACGCCCTTTTTAATTTCCCTAAAGAAATCTTTGCGTAGTGATTTACTCATTGTCTATTTCCTTTACCATTCAATCTGTTCAACTGGAACTGGCTGTGCATTGATTAAAATTCTGTCAACCTGTCCATTTTTAATTTTAATGATTTTATCTGCCATTGGGGCTAAAGCTGAGTTATGTGTAATAACAATAACTGTCATACCCTTTTCACGACAAGTGTCTTGTAAAAGTTTAAGGATTGATTTACCTGTAATGTAGTCAAGCGCACCTGTTGGCTC
>JAZUGZ010000044.1:0-2479 GCA_045641425.1 Candidatus Fimenecus sp. | reverse complement strand
CATGGCTACGATCCGACTTCCCATACCAGGACGAGCACCTAAAATAATAAGGTCTGAACGATGGAATCCACCAGCAAGATATTTGTCAAGCATTGAAAAACCAGTTGGGAATCCCAAATACTGTTCACGAATAGCTGGGTCATCTTTACTAAGGTTATTAAGTCTTTCAAAAACTTCATTGATGATAATATCAGAGATTTTTGACGGTCCAGATGTAGTTTTACCCCTTCTAATGTCATAAATCTTCTGCTCTGCCATATCAAGAAGAGTTTCGGTTGGTGTTGTTTGAGAATTTGCTTCGTCAAGCACCTCAGAGCAAGCTGCCATAAGTGTGCGAAGATAATACTTATCAACTACAATGTCAACATAGCTACCTACGTTTTTGGTTGATGGAACAGAATCAGCGAGCTTCATAAGGTAAGCCTTACCGCCAATGTCATCATATACGCCGTTTTTCTTAAGATCTTCAAGAACAATTAAAGGGTCAATTTTACCGCCTAAGGCATCAATAGTAACTATTGTTCTAAAAATTTCTTGATGCTGTGGAAGATAAAAATATTCAGCTTTAATTCTGTCTTCAACTGTATAAAGACAAGGTGGATCTTTAAGAATTGAGCCAAGCACTGCCTGTTCTGCTTCAAGGCTATAAGGCTCTGACAAAGCACCGCCAAGAGTTGAATTATTTTCAGCCATAACTTTCTCCTACTTACTGTTCGGTTACAGAAACTGTCATTTCTGCAGAGATTCCTTGATAAAGCTTAACTTCGATTTTATATGAACCGAATGCTTTAATATCATCCATTGTGATTTTACGTTTATCAACATTTACTGAATAGAGCTTTTTGATTTCAGCAGCAACATCTTTTGAAGTAACTGAGCCGAAAAGTCTGCCATTTGTGCCAGCCTTTGCTGTGAGCTTAATTGTTTGACCATTAAGCTTTGCCTTTGAGTCATTTGCTGCTGCAACCTCAAGGTCAATTTTGTGCTGATTTGACTGCTCTCTATTACGAAGCTCAGTAAGGCTTTGAGCATTTGCTTCAACAGCAAGTCCTTTTGGGAAAAGGAAGTTTCTTGCATAGCCGTCACTTGCTTTTACCTTTTCGCCCTTTTTACCAAGGCCTTTTACGTCTGCCTTAAGAATTACGTCCATATTATCTCCTCCATTTATTCGTTTAACGATTTAATTTCGTCTATTGATTGTTTTAATTCTGCAAGAACGCCTTCAAATGTAGCGTTTTCTTTTTGGCAAGCCGCCATTGTTCGATGACCGCCACCGCCCATTTTTTCCATAACGAGTTGAACATTTAATTCGCCATAAGAACGAGCAGAAATATTTATTGTATCCCCTGTTTTGAAAAGGATAAACGAAGCATTAACCCCTGAGCAATTAAGAAGCTCGTCGGCTGCTTGACCTGCAATTATTCTAACATCGTCTGACTCAAAATCTACAACGCCAATAGCTGAGCCGTTAATAATTGCCGCATTTTTCACTATTTCGCTTTTTTCCTTTTGTGATTCTAAGCTATTAGAGAATAGTTGTTTTACAGCAACTGTGTCAGCACCTGCTGAGCGAAGAAATGCAGCCGCTTCAAAAGTAGCAACACCTGTTTTCATTACAAAATTCTTTGTATCAAGCATAATTCCTGAAAGAAGTGCTTCAGCAGTTCTTTGTGAAAGATTTACCTTTTCGCCCATATATTCAATAAGCTCAGTAACCATTTCAGAAGCTGACGATGAATTTGGCTCGTGATAGAAAATTACAGCATTGTTAATGTGGTCAACTGTTTTTCTATGGTGGTCAATTACAATTACTGTTGATGCTTTATCAAAAATTTGCGGAGCTTCAACAAATGACGCTCTATGTGTATCAACAACCACCAAAAGAGTGTTTTCGGTCATAAATGACTTTGCTTTTTCAGGAGAAACGATTATGCTTTCAAACTCTGTTCCACTCAAACGAGCAACAAGTGGTTTTGCAAGTGTTGTTTCATTATCAACAACTATTCTGCAAGGCTTTCCAAACGCCATACAAATTTGGGCAACGCCAACTGCCGCACCAACAGCATCAAGGTCAGAGTTTCTGTGACCCATTACTACAACATTATCTGCTCGCAAAATTATTTGGCTAATTGCAGAAGCAACTATTCTTGCTCTAACCTTTGTACGCTTTTCGGCACTTTGAGAGACACCGCCAAAAAACTCATAATCATTATTGCCATTTTTATAAGCTACTTGGTCGCCACCCCTACCGAGTGCCATATCAAGAGCTTGTCTTGCTGAAATTTCACATTCGTTAAATGTTTCGCCACCTGAAGCACCAACTGAAAGTGTTATTCCTGTAGAACTGCCGTTGTAGGTATAATTCCTTACAAGTGCAAGAACTGAAAACTTTTCTTCTTTCATCTTTTGGGCATTTTGTGAGTCAGTAACGAGCATAAATCTGCCATTACCAAGCCTTTTAATTAAGCAGTCAAATTTT
>JAZUGZ010000043.1:0-2623 GCA_045641425.1 Candidatus Fimenecus sp. | reverse complement strand
CAAGCTATGCACTTTCCAGATGAATTCCATTTGTGTTGCTCGTATGTTGTTATAGTTTTATTACATGTTGAACACACTATTTTTAGAACATGGTGCTGAGGATCAGCAGTAGTTGATGGACTGTAAACATTAGTAATTATGTCGTCCTTATCTTTTATTGTTTTACAAAAATTAGTTTCGTGTAATCTATCACATTTCGAAAATGGTAACTGAGTTGCAGATATTGTCTTGCTTGAAGCTAAATGATTACAAAATGACTTTGTAACAGTTGATTCTCCACCTGCAGTTGTTGTGAGCTGGTAAACAACTGTCTTTTGCTCCTTAAATAAGTCTAACGCTTCGCCAGTTCTTCTAATACTTCTTGGTACTGTTACATTTGACTGTTCAAGATAGTTTTGGCAGAAAGCATACTTTGGCTTAATTGCCTTAAGCAAATCGTCAATGTTTGTTCCAAAGTCACCGCTCTTTGTATAGCCGTGATGATTTTCTTTGAATACATCAGCTTTTAATTCGCCTGTGTTTTTATATTTAGCAATTAAATCTTTCTCTTCAAAGTCAAGAGCATCGCCCATTGTCAAATATTTGTTGCTACCGCAAGTAACAACAGCACAAAGCGAGTTGTTGTTCTCAATTTTGTCAGTATCTCCGTTTGTCAAAATTTGGCTTGTGCAAAGTCTAACAGGGCCAATAATATCAACAATGCAGTCGCCAAAAGTAAATTTGTTTGTAACATCTTCGCCAGTGCAAGCAATTGTGCTTGGAGCAAGATATACAATGTTTATATCATCAAAGTCAACGCTATAATTGAAATTATCGTTTGTGAAAATATTACGATAAATAAAGTTGTGGTCTTGCTCTGCATTGGCAATAGTTTTAGCAGGAACATATATTGTTCCAATGTTGTATTTACCAGAGTTAATAATATTAAACATTCCGCCAAAGTGGTCGTTGTGAATGTGGCTTATGTAAATGTCAAGCGGTGTAGTTTCATCAACATGGAGCTCGTCAAGATAATCCATAATCATACCTGAAACATCTTTTCTTGCTTGAGTAGATGGACTGTCTGCATACGGGTAGTTACCCATACCGCAGTCCATTAAAAGATAATGACCATTTGACTCTAAAAGCACCGCATCGCCTTCGCCTGGGTTTCCTTCAGTGTCTGTCAAATAAAACGCGTGAATATTTAAGCTTAAATCGTTGCTTCCTACCGCAACAGCTTCAGTCATAGGTGCAAAGCACATAACAACTAACAAGCTCGCTAAAAATACTGATAAAATTTTTCTCATATAAATCCCTGCCTTTCGGTAAGCATATATTACCATATAAACAATAAAATATCAAACCTAAAACTTAATCTATATCATCTGTGCTTTTACCACAAAATTTACAAGTTCTTATGTCATATAACTTTAGGTCTAAAAGCTTGCCACAATGTGGGCAACGCACTTTTTTAATCATCCAAATAAATGAGCCTACAATAAACAAAGCCGAAACAATTATTAGAACAATACTTTTCCCATTAAAAGCACCGTCTAAATCATATATACGAAAACCTTTATAGAACAAAATAAAGCCAACAAAGAGTATTATGTATCCAATTATTCTGTTAACTCTTGGATTTTTCATATCTCTAATTCTCCTTATAGTTACTTTTTGACTATATAGTAAATTTCCATCTACAACTGCATTTTTCATCTGTAATATCTGGGTAACAGCTAATACACTCTGTCTTAATTCTCTCGTCAATAGTGCTTGCAAAGCCACTATATTCAAAAATTGCAACTGATTTGCACGGATGAAGCTCCATTCCCTTGCTTTTTCTTGCGTGTTGAACTCGGCATTTAGTAACTGTGTAAATTAAAGCGCCGTCTTCGGTTCTTTCAACAAAATTTTCATTTAAGTTAGCGTAAAACCTAAACATTAAAGCTTTTTCAAGTCCTTCAAGGCCACTGTTTTCGCCCAAATGCAAAAACTCTTTAATTCGTTTTGCCTCAATTACAGTATATCGCTTCCAAGCCTCTTCATCGTGAAAAATTGCTTCGTCCATACCAAACTTTTTCTCAACTGACTGAAACCAAACCCCGTCCATCGCCAGCCAGTTTTTAGAATAAATATCAATAAGCTCTATTAACTCGTCCTTTGAAAGCTTTTCTAAATTTTCATTACTCATAATTCATTTATCCTTTATCTCACACTTTACTTGTCTAAACACCCACAGCACATCGTAACAAATCATACTCACATGTAAAGAAAAACGCTTGAAAAGGTCCATCACTTTTTACTGATTTTTTCTCGACGCTGGTTTATTTTCATTTTCATTTTAGCTATTTTTTCATGGTCTTGCTTGCACCATGTTCTGTCAATTATGATTATGGAAAGAATTCCTATGCCTATTGTGCTCAAGGTTGCAATCACAAGCTCTTTTCTTTCGGTTTTATTATCTTTAATGGAAGTTTCAAGATCGATAATTTCACCATTCTCATTAGAAAGCCCTTCTATAATGTCTGCACCAGAAATCGAACTCAAATATACAAGCGAATACTGATTTCCAACTACCATTTTCTCTTTAAGCATTTCCAATTTTTCAACAGGCCTTTGGATGACAAATATTCTTCCATCA
>JAZUGZ010000042.1:0-1975 GCA_045641425.1 Candidatus Fimenecus sp. | reverse complement strand
CTATTACTGATGATATGATTAAGACCGAAGGCACTTCTATGGGGCTTAAAGTTGGCGACCAAGTTTCGTTGCTTTCTTTGGTTAAAGGGATGCTTATTTGCTCTGGTAATGATGCTGCAAATGCTACCGCTTATGCAGTTTCAGGGGGTATTGAGCCTTTTGTTGAGCTTATGAACCAAAAAGCGAATGAATTGGGAATGAATAATACTCATTTTGTTACCCCTTCAGGGCTTGATGCAAATGGTCATTATTCAACTGCCTATGATATGGCTATTCTTACTGCTGAAGCTATTAAAAATCCGGCTTTTCTTAATATTTGCTCTTCTAAGTCAGTTGAAGCAGTATTTGGTAACACGCCATATAGACACGTGCTAACCAATCATAATAAGTTACTCTCAATGTATGATGGTACAATAGGAGTAAAAACTGGCTTTACTAAAAAGAGCGGTCGTTGCTTGGTTTCTGCCGTACAAAAAGATAATAAAACTCTTATAGCGGTAACTCTTAATGCACCAAATGATTGGAACGACCATATAAATCTTTATGATTACGCTTTACCACTTGTTAATGCTATCGCACTTACTTGTGATTTACAAAAAATTTCACTTAAAATAGTTGGTGGAGCAGCATCAAAAGCTTCTGTCAAGCTTGAAGAAAATGTCTTTTTCACTACGTTGAATAGCAAATTTACATATGATTATAGAATTTATATTAAACAATTTGAATATGCCCCTGTTTATAAAAACGAAATAATAGGGCGAGTAGATTTTTTCAGTAGTGACGGTGATTTCATTAAATCAGTTAATCTTGTTGCTGCTGATGACGTTAAGTCAAAGCAAAGTTAGGAGTTAAAATGGCAGATTCACAAGTTAGACTTCAAAAGTATCTTTCTGAATGTGGTGTCGCTTCTCGAAGAAAAGCTGAGGAGCTTATTGCTGCGGGTAGAGTTAAAGTTAATGGTAGACCTGCTACAATTGGCGACAAAATTACGCCAGGTAGGGATACAGTAGTAGTTGGCGGAAAAAAGATTATAAAAACTAAAAAGAAAACCTACATCATGCTTCACAAACCACGCGGTTACATTACTACGCTTAATGATGAGATGGACAGAAAATGTGTTGCTGACTTAGTAAAAGATGTTGGAACAAGAATTTACCCTGTCGGTAGACTTGACAGAGATTCTGAAGGTATGCTTTTAATGACGGATGATGGCGAATTTGCAAATGCTTTAACTCATCCAACCAAGCACGTTCCAAAAACTTATCGCGTTACAATTAGACCATCTATTAATGAAGATCAAGTTACTGCACTTACAACAGGTATTGAAATTGACGGCAGAATGACTCAGCCAGCGGAAGTTCGTATTCTAGAACGCCAAGAGGGTAGAGTTGTTATTGAAATAATTATATATGAAGGTAGAAATCGCCAAATTAGAAAAATGTGTGAAGCTTTGGGTCTTGAAGTTGCAAGACTTAAAAGAACACAAATTGGTTCAGTTAAACTTGGTATGTTAAAAACTGGAGATTGGCGTAACCTTACTGATGAAGAAGTTCATAAGCTTATGACATCTTCAGCTATGGATAGAAAGAAATGATTTTATGATTTACTATAAGCCTATTACTGACAAAGAAGAACTTAAAAATCTTTTCAAGAATGAACCTATTTCTAGAACAGATGTTTGTGGCGCTTATATTGGCTTTGATGAAAGCAAAAATGAAGTTGGCAAATGCTTTATGAGAGTTTGTGATTCAAAGTGTTTTGTTTCATCTCTTGAGTGCGACCTTAACGACAAGCTTTTAGTTGAAGGATTTGTTAGAGCTGCACTTAATTTTTGCGCAAACAGAAATGCATATATGGCTTATTGCAAAGACGAAAGAATTATAGATGTTCTTTTGCTTTTAGGATTTGAAAATAATGACAGAACTTATAGCGGCGATATTCCTACTTTGTTAAAGGGCAGTTGCTGTAAGAATTA
>JAZUGZ010000041.1:0-2105 GCA_045641425.1 Candidatus Fimenecus sp. | reverse complement strand
GTAACAAGCGTAACGCCCGATGTTCTTGAAAGTCCAAGAAGCCATTTATATTTTAATCCATATATAACAAAAAAAGTTGCTACAATTGTAACATATAAAGTTACTCTAAAAAGAAAATAAATACTTTTTTGACATTTATATAAAACGTTCATAAAACTACTCCAAAGCAAAAAATTATATTAAACAAATCGTTGCTTTATCTTGCCTTATTTTACTGTATATATACAGTTTTGTCAATGTTTTACAGTATTCTGTAACTAATGTGTCATTTTTACAATATACTGTTTTTTTCGCAAAAAGAAACGCAAAAAAGCCACGGCATTCCGTGGCTTAATTTATTATATTGCCTTTTTACCTGTGGCTTTGCCCACTTTAGCTGTAAGATTTGATGGCTTTCTTGTAGAGTCACGAATAATTTCTGGCTCTGCGCCATTTTCTACACAGTCACGAGTAATAATAATTTTAGAAATAGTGTAATCTGATGGTGCAGAGTACATAATTGGCATAAGGACAGACTCCATAATTCCACGAAGTCCGCGTGCGCCAGTCTTTTTTTCTAAAGTTTTATCTGCAATTGCCACTAAAGCATCATTTGAAAACTCAAGTTCAATATTATCCATATTGAAAAGAGCTGAAAACTGCTTAAGTAGTGCATTTTTAGGTTCAGAAAGAACACGAATAAGGTCTTCTCGTGAAAGTTGCTTAAGGCCTGTAATTACAGGAACACGGCCAACAAGTTCTGGAATAAGACCAAATTTAACAAGGTCTTGAGCAATAATCTTTGAATAAACATCTTCATCAGCGAATTCTTGCTTATTCTTAATTTCTGCACCAAATCCAAGCCCAGAATTACCCATACGCTTTTCAACTATCTTTTCAATTCCATCAAATGCGCCACCGCAAATAAAGAGAATTTTAGAAGTATCAATTTGTATAAACTCCTGTTGTGGATGCTTTCTTCCGCCCTGAGGTGGAACATTTGAAACAGTACCTTCTAAAATTTTAAGAAGTGCTTGTTGAACACCTTCGCCACTAACATCACGTGTGATTGATGGATTTTCAGACTTACGAGCAATCTTGTCAATCTCATCAACATAGATTATGCCGTGTTCAGCCTTTTCAATGTCATAATCAGCTGCTTGAATAAGACGCAAAAGAATATTCTCAACATCTTCGCCAACATAGCCAGCCTCGGTAAGAGTTGTGGCGTCAGCAATAGCAAATGGTACTTCAATAATTTTCGCAAGAGTCTGTGCAAGCATAGTTTTACCAACACCAGTAGGGCCTAAAAGAACAACATTACTCTTTTGAATGTCAACGTCAACATCACTACCATGGTAAACTCTTTTATAATGATTGTAAACAGCAACACTAAGTGCTTTTTTAGCTTCATCTTGACCAATAACATATTCGTCAAGCAAATCCTTAATCTCTTGCGGTTTTGGGATAACCTTTTCTTGGGTTTTTACTCTTTTATTATGTGGTCTTGATTCATTCACATCATCGCCGCAAATTATACCTGCACATAAATCAACACATTCATCACAAATATAAACGCCAGGGCCAGCAATAAGTTTAGTTGCTTCCTCTTGTGATTTACCGCAGAAAGAGCATCTAACAGATTTTTCGTTATCTCTTGCCATAATTTATCTCCAAATTATCTTTTATCAAAAACTTTGTCAATAAGGCCATATTCAAGAGCCTCATGTGCTGACATAAAATTATCTCTTTCAGTATCAATTGCAATTTGCTCAATTGGCTTGCCAGTATTTTCGGCAAGAATTTTATTGAGTTTATCGCGAGTTCTTAAAATGTGGTCTGCAGTAATTTTAATATCACTTGCTTGACCTTGAGCGCCACCTGATGGCTGATGAATCATAATTTCACTATTTGGAAGAGCATATCTTTTGCCTTTTGCACCTGATGAGAGCAAGAATGCACCCATAGAAGCAGCCATACCCATGCAAATTGTAGAAACATCACATTTAATATATTGCATTGTGTCGTAAATTGCAAGTCCTGCTGTAACAGAACCACCTGGGCTGTTAATATAAAGGCTAATGTCTTTTTCACTGTCTTGACCTTAAGTCGGAGGCCAAGCGGTC
>JAZUGZ010000040.1:0-2096 GCA_045641425.1 Candidatus Fimenecus sp. | reverse complement strand
GTTTAATAATGGACTTAATAATATTGATGACTATTCATATAACTTTTTGTATTATTTTATATTTTCGTGGACTTCTATATTAACGATAACTGCAATGTTTATATTGCTACATAAGTGTTCCATTTCTGCAAATAAAAAATTAGTTATTGTGCCAATAGTATATATCATAATCTTTATGGTTTGGCTTGTTTTGATTTTCCTTAATATCCGACCAGTTGTGTATGGTAGGGCGATTGGTGAGGTTCCAGAAACAATAACCTTTTTAATGGGTGGCTTATTAGTGCTTTGTATTAGCATAGGACTTATTCCATCTAACATTGGCTATGATAAGTTAATATCAACAATTGGTTTCTCTGCACAAATTACTGACGCAGATTTTAATGTCGTTTATCAAAGTCCTTCAGCTGTTGGTATGACTGAAGAACAAATGAAACTTAAAGAAACCATGCTTGATGATAACACCAAGATGATAAGAAAAAATGTTTCAGCTGGATATGCATATTGGCAGGTAGATTTAACTGAACTTAATAAGATAAATGATGAACTTGAAGATATTAAACAAGCACTTTCAGAAGAAAAAGAAATAATTCGTCTTGACAATGAGCTGAAAGAGAAGCAAGCAAAAATAGATGAAAAATCAAAGGTATATGATGATATTGCCATTAAAGTATATAACCAGTCAAAGATGATGGAAACCCTTTCTAAAGAGGCAAAGGAGAAACCAGAACTCTTTGAGCAAAATATGGCAACAGTTTGTGTCCTTGCAACATATATCAAAAGACTTTCTAACCTAATACTTCTTGCGTCTGACAATGAAAAGATTAGCAAGGTTGAATTGCTTTTATCAATAAATGAGTCTGCAAGATATCTTCGTAAAATGGGTGCTATTGCTGATGTTGTAGCAAATTTTGAAGAAGACTTTATTTCTTCAAATGAAGCTGTTTTAATATATCAAGCATTTGAGCTTTTGCTTGAACAAGCGAATAAAAATTTAAAGGCTATAAGTGTAATAATTGGTGATAACGAAATCAAAATTACACTTGAGGGTGCTGTGGTTGATTTGCCAGAAAATATAAATGGCACAGTGAAGATAGAGGATGATATTTCCTTTGTTTCACTATTCATTGAAAAGGATGGTGAAGCAATATGACTCCTTTTATTGAGCTTTCATCAGGTGTAAGAAGTGTTTTTTGCACCATATCAATCATTCTTTTTCTTGGATTTATTGTTAATACAATTCAGGCTGTTGTGCAACGAAGAAAAGCATATATAATTGAATCAATCATTGAATTTTCTGCACCATATTTTTTGTTCCATGTGTGTGCAGAGGTTTCTGACTATCACCTTGGTGGTAACCTAAACACAGTAGCAGGTGCATTTGCTAATCTGCCATATTTTGTGTTTATTTTAGCATTCATTTTGCTTGGAATTCTTTTCTCGGTTCGTTATTACCACGGAGTGAAATACAGAAAGAGCCATATTACACCATCTGCTATCAAAGAGGCAACAGATGATATGCCAACTGGATTTTGCTACTACAACAAAAATGGTCATCCATTTTTAACTAACAACACTATGACCGAGCTTGCTATTGCAATTACAGGTATGCCAATATCAAATGGTATTGAATTTGCAGAATTAGTTATGCAGGAAAATATTAGAGAAATTAACGGAATAGTTTATCATTTTAGTAAAAATAAGTTAAGCCATAATAACGAAATATTTTATGAGTTACTTGCTGACGATGTAACTGAAGTTTATCAAAAAACAAAAGAGCTTAAAGAGGGTAATGAAAAGCTTCGCACAAATAATGCTAAAATGAAAGCATACGGCGAGCGTATAAATGAAGCAGTAAGGCGAGAGGAAATATTAAATAGCAAAATTAACATTCACAACGAAATGAATAAGCTTTTGCTTCAAACTGACAATGCTATAAATATTAACTCTAGGTCTGATAGAGAAAAGGTCCTTGATTCTTGGATGCAAAATACTCTTCTTTTGTGCCTTGAAGCAAGTGAAATAGACAAAAACCCACTCTCTGATTTGTATGAGCTTGCAAGGTTAATTGGTGTTGATATTCACATTAACACCGAGCC
>JAZUGZ010000039.1:0-8443 GCA_045641425.1 Candidatus Fimenecus sp. | reverse complement strand
AGAAACCTCATAGTTAAAGTCAACGTGGCCTGGGGTGTCAATTAAATTAAGCTCATAGGTGTTGCCGTCATTTGCTTTATAATCAAGCTTTACTGCGTGAGCTTTAATTGTAATACCTCTTTCTCGCTCTAAGTCCATATTATCAAGAAGTTGCTCGAGCATATCTCTCTTTGCGACAGTTTCAGTAAGCTCTAAAAGTCTGTCGGCAAGGGTTGACTTGCCGTGGTCAATGTGAGCGATAATTGAAAAGTTTCTAATTAGTTCTTTTTTCATTTTTTACCTCTGTTTATTTAGAATGTAAAGCCTTCGCCGAGTATTTCGCCAGCATCGGTTACAATGACGAATGCTTTTTCGTCAACCGAGCGAATAATTCGGTTAAGCTTTGCAATTTCATGTGAACGAATTGCACACATAAGCATATTTTTATTTTGACCGGTGTAGCCACCTTTAGCGGGTAGCACGGTAACACCGCGTGACATTTCATTTGTGATTAACAAACGGATTTCATCGGCATAATTTGTAACGACTAAAAGAAGCTTACCGCCACCTTTGCCGTAAATAATAAAGTCAATTGCACGAGATGAAATAAATATTACAACAGCAGAGTAAAGAGCATTTTCAAAGCTTTTGTAAACAATGCCTGAAGCGGTTACTACTAATACATCTGCCAAAAGAATTACTGTGCCAATTGAAATGTGAGGACTTTTCTTATGAATAAGCTTTGCAATAAGGTCGGTGCCACCAGTTGTAGCATCACGAATTAAAATAATTGCAAGCCCAAGCCCTGAAAGAACTCCACAAAAAATTGCGGACAAAAGTACATCGCCAGAGTAGGTTGGCAAAAAGGGGAGTGGCAGGTCAAGTGTAACTGAACAAATTGCCGTTGCAACTGTTGTTCTTATAATGAATTTTGTGCCGAATACACGAAATGCGATTAAGAAAAATGGAACGTTTAGTAAAAGCATTGTAAGCCCTATGGGCGTTCCAAAAAGTGAATTTAGAATGGTGGAAACTCCTGTGAATCCACCGAGCGAAAGGTGGTTGGGTATTGAAAAAATATTTATAGCAAATGTATAAATAAAGCTTCCAGTTACCCAAAATAAAACGTCAATTAAAACGCTAAATAGTTTCTTTCGCTTAAAGTTTTTCACAAGCTCTCAACCTCACAAGCCTCATCTAAAAGAGAATTTAGCCGTTCGTCTTGGTGCTTTAAGTGTAAATAACCGACAAGGGTTTCAAAGCCTGTTGCTAAGTGATAATCTGCATTGCTTTGGTTTTTAGGTGTGTGTGATGTGTGAGCATTTCTGCCACGCTTGAAAATGTCGGTTTCTTCATCGGTTAGCTTTGGCAGAATTTTTGCCATAATTTCTGCTTGAGCTGACGCCTTAACACTTTTGACTGAAAGGCTATGTAGCTTGCCGACTGGCCTGTTAGCGTTAAGCACTAACTTTTCACGAATATAAAGTGAAAAGTAAGCATCGCCAACAAACGCTAAAGTGAGCGGACTTAAAAGCTCTGGTCTTGTATTATTTTCCATAGTAACTCCTTACGGAACATATTCAAATTCAAGGTCGTAAATACTAACAAGGTCGCCCTCGTGAATACCTCTATTTTTAAGCTCGTCAATAATTCCGCTTGACTGTAAAACTCTTTGGAAATATTGTAAAGACTCGTAGTCGTCAAGGTCGGTTTGGCAAAGAATTCTGTAAAGCCACTCTGCTTCAACAATGTAAACATCGCCCTCAACTGTAACCTTGAAGCCATCTTTCTTTGCTTTGTTTTCAAGCATTTCTACCGGAATTTCTTCTGCTTCATAACGCTTAACTGGAGGGAGAGTGTCAAGCATTGCGGCAGTTGCGTCAATAAGCTCTTTGGTATTATGCTTAATCGGAGCGCAAATCTCGAAATACTGAAGTCCTTTGTTTTCAATGTATTTTCTAAATTCTTCTAACTGCTCGTCAGTTGCTAAGTCAATTTTATTACCAGCAACAATTTGTGGGCATTTTGCGAGCTCTGGGTTGAATTTTTCGAGTTCTTCATTTATAGCTTCAAAGTCTTCAATAGGGTTTCTGCCCTCGCTACCAGCAACATCAACAATGTGAATAAGCATTCGGCAACGCTCAACATGGCGTAAAAACTCGTGACCAAGGCCAACACCTTCAGCAGCACCCTCAATAAGACCAGGAATATCAGCCATTACAAAGCTTTTTTCAGGACCCATAGACACAACACCCAAAACTGGGATAATTGTAGTAAAGTGATAGTCGCCAACTATTGGCTTCGCCTGACTTACTACTGAAATGAGTGAAGATTTACCAACATTAGGGAAACCTAAAAGTCCAACATCAGCAATAAGCTTAAGTTCAAGGCTTACTTCCCACTCTTCGCCAGGAGCACCCATTTTTGCAAAGCGTGGAGTTTGGCGAGTAGATGTAGCAAAGTGTGAGTTACCCCAACCGCCTTTGCCACCTTTTGCGGCTACAAATTCTTCATCAGTAGAAAGGTCAGCCATAATAGTGCCACTTTCAACCTCACGAATTAAAGTACCCCTTGGAACTTTAATAATAAGGTCTTGACCTTTTTTACCGCTTCTGCGAGAGCCTGAACCGTCTTGACCATTCTCGGCGGTGTATTTTCTTTTGTAGCGGAAGTCAGAAAGTGTTGCAAGGTTGTCGTCAACCTTAAAAACAATGTTACCGCCTTTGCCACCGTCGCCACCGTCAGGGCCACCAGATGCTATATACTTTTCTCGATGAAATGCAACGGCACCATTACCGCCATTGCCCGCTTTTATTTTGATTTTCGCAATATCTACAAACATATATTTACCTCAAATATTCATACTATTATACATACATTATTTATTGTACACTAAAATGCAAAAATAATAAATAGAAATAGACAAGTTTTTTCACATTTTTTAAGAAAATATTTTGTTCGGTAAAAGCAGAACAAAATTCAAGAAAAATTTGCAAAATCACTCAAAAATAGCGTTCAAGTCCTAAATTTAGGACAGCAAAGCATAAAAATTGCGAACATTTGTATTGACAAAGTCGAAAAAATTGCTATAATAGTGGTTGTAAAGAACATTTGTTCAACTTTTGTTCGGTTAAAAATTTTTTGGATATATATTTTGGAGGTAAACATTATGACAGTAACAAGCGCAATTTCAATTATGGTTGATTTTTTAGCAGTAGCACTTTTAATCTATGGCTTTATTAACGAAGAAAAGGTAATCGATTTTGAAATGAACGTTAGAAGAATTGTTTTAGGTAACATTCGCAGAATGATTAGAATTCACAATCGCAAAAAAGCTATTGCAAGAGGCGAGCATCTTCGCGAGATAAAACAGGTTAGACGTACTGAAAATAATAACACATACGTTGCTTAAATTTGCTTTCTTTTTTCATTCTTTTCTATATAATTTTCACACCCCGAAAAGCCTTACTTTGGTAAGGTAAAAAACGAACGGAGTAGCGACTTTGCTACTCCGTTTTGTTATATATTAACTTTTATTTAAGCTTTTCAATTACCTTTTCGTAGTTTTCTTCGCGGTGGGGAAATGTGCAAGCCGAACAATCTTTAATTCCATTTTCGAGAATTTTACAGTTACCACCGCAATTTTCCACCCTATAAAGCGGACAGTAACAGAAAAGACAGTTGATTTTATCTATTCCCTTGTGGCAAGGGTAAAATTCACAAGATTTATTTTCAAAAAATTTATAGCTCATAATTAGTCAGCTGTGTATTCCCTAACTCGAAGTGGGATTCCCATTTCAGAAGCGAGTTTTTGACACTCGTCAATATCTTCCTTTGAAATTACATCAACCAGTGAGAATTTAACCAGAGGCTTGTTTGTTTCTTTACATTCCTTTGCAAATTTAAGAATTGCTGGGAATGCTTTATCTCCAAAAGTTGGGTGGCAAAGAGAAACATATTTTTCGCTTGTTGGGGCGTTGAGTGAAATTGAAACTGTGTCAACAAGTGAGCAAATCTCCTTTGCTGTTTCTTTTTTATTAAGTAAGTCGGAAAGCCCGTTTGTGTTAATACGAAGTAAGCAATTCGGCATTTTCTCTTTAAGGTATTTTGCAGTTTTTTGGAATACATCAAAGGCACAGGTTGGCTCGCCATAACCGCAAAAAATAATCTCTTTTTCGTATGGAGTAAAGTCAAAGGCGTCAATTTCTGCCTTTACTTCCTCGAATGATGGGCTGTGACCTGAGAACCAAAGTGTGTCGGCATCGCCAACGCTGTCGCCATTGTTACGAATACAAAATTCGCATTTGCAAGGGCAAGCGTTTGTAATGTTTAAGTAAACGTGGTTTTCAAATGTGTAAACAATATTTGCCATATCTTTCTCCTAAAATATTACTTAAAAAATCTGTTTTTGAAATTCATTTTGTCGAGTGTAGCACCCACTAAATAAAATAGAATTGCACTGCCAATTGCTTGAACTACATTAAAAGGGATTGATGTAAGTGCAGATGGGAAATTATATAAAATACTCTCTGCGAGTAAGTAGCCAAATACTGTGATAAGCCCTGAAACTACTGGCAAAGCGACAGTTCCTTTGTTAACTATTTTTTGTGGATTTTTTGTTGCTTTCAAAGTGTATATTAAAGCGAATGGAATAACATTCAAAGCCTTTATAATAGCTGTAAATGGTGCCCAAACCGCAGCACCTGCTAAAATGTCAGCGAGCGCGCCACCAATAGCTGCGCAAACCAGCGCATAAGGCATAGGAAGCAAACAAGCTGAAAGGTAAATGAATGTGTCGCCTAAATGAATGTAGCCCTCGTTAATGCCAGTTGGAATTTTTACAAATGCTGTGAAAACAACTATAAGTGCAGCACAAAGAGCAGTTAAAACCATACGGTAAATTTTTTTGTTGTTAGTCATTTTTTAGTTCCTCCAAAAATAATTCAAAATTTACCCCATCATTTCTGTTTGTACCCTCAAAATATGTGCTTTCAATTGATTTTTCTAAAAAGAAAGAAGCGGTGTTTATTGCTTTTTTTAGCGGAACACCTAAAACAGTTTTGGCCGAAATTACACTCGCAAAAAGGTCGCCAGTTCCAGAATAGCTACCACCAAAAATCTTTGATTTAGAAAGGGAAATTTCGTTTTCTTCACAAAGAATATTGTAAATTTCGCCCTTATATCGAACACCGGTTACTATTACAGATTTTACCCTTTTAGTTAAAAGCTTTTTACCAATTTCGGCTACTAAATTTAAGTAATTAGCACTCTCACTTTGAGAAGAAATTTCTTCATAATTTTCATTTGCTAAAATACAAGCTTCGGTAAGATTTGGAGTTATTATATCCGCCAAAAGTGTTATTTCTTTAACCTTACGGCAAAGAGCAGAGGAGTAAGTTCCGTAAATTTTGCCGTCATCAGCCATAACTGGGTCAACTACTAAAGAAGTGCTTTCGGTTTTGAAATCACGAATAAAATCTAAAATTAAATCGGCTTGGCGTTCACTTGCAATATAGCCGGTTAAAATTCCGTCAAATGTGTAACCCATTTTCTTCCACTCATTTGTGTATGAAGTGAACTCATTTGTTAAATCAACAAAGTGGTAGGAGGGGTAGCCAGTTTGTGCTGAAAGCACAGCGGTAGGGAGCGGACAACACTCAACTCCCAGTGATGAAATTACCGGAATTGAAGCGGTTAGTGAACATTTGCCAAAGCCAGAAATGTCGCCAATTACTGCAATTCGTTTCATGTGTTACCTCCTTACAAATTTTTACATTGATTTATTGTTCGCTATGGTATATAATACACTTAAATTGTCATTATTAAAATAGACAAAACAAAGAATTTTTAAGGGGACAGTTTATGAAAAAACAAGACACGCTTTATATGCGAGTTTATGAATATTACCGAAATTTAATTGAAACAGGGAAGCTTAAAGATGGCGAAAAATTGCCATCGATTAGGCGAAGTGCATTAGAGCTTCAAATGAGTAAAACCACCATTGAACAGGCGTATATGTGCCTTTGTGATGACGGATATTTAGTTCCTAAAAATCAAAGTGGGTTTTATGTTTCAAGCCGAAAAAAACAAACAACTGAACTTGGGGGTCAAAAAAACCTTGAAGCTAATATTAAGTTTGACTTTGCATCATCGGGTGTTGATGGCGAAAGCTTTGACTTAAGCCTTTGGCGAAGGTACTTAAAAAGCGCGTTAAGGCAAACTGACAGGCTTCTTAACTATGGCGATGTTCAAGGCGAACAAGATTTACGAGCTGAAATTGCCACCTATGCCAAAGAAACACGAAATTGTGTTTGCACAGCTGAAAACATTGTAATTGGAGCTGGTGTTCAGTCGCTTCTTCACATTCTTTGCCCCTTAATTAAAAATCAAAAAACAGTTGCATTTGACGACAAAAACTATTTGCAAGGCACATCAGTTTTTCTTGACCACGGCTTCAAGCTTTCCGAGTCACTGGAAGGTGCTGACATAATTTATGCTTCGCCGTCACGCCTTACTCGGTGGGGGGACACAATGAGCATTTCAGACCGATTTAAGCTAACCGAATACGCACAAAAAAACAAGAAGCTTATTATTGAGGACGACTACGGAAGCGAATTTCGTTATGTTAACAGTAGAGCTCCGTCACTTCAAGGTCTTGACGGTGGCGAAAATGTTGTTTATCTTGGCACTTTTTCAAAGCTTTTACTTCCATCAATTCGTATCAGCTTTATGATTTTGCCAACATTTCTTGTTAAAAAATATAGAGCGGTTGCATCGGTTTATAACCAAACTGTTTCAAAGGCAGACCAAATTGCACTTTGTAGCTTTATTCGTGACGGGCATTTGTCAGGGCAGATTAGAAAATCGCGTAAGATATATTTGCAAAAATCTAAAATTCTTTGTGATTTATTAACCGAAAATTTTGGCGACCAATTAACACTTGGCAAAACTGACTCGCCATTGTTTGTAAAATGCACAATTAAATCTAAAGATTCGCTAGCTCATCTTTTAGAAAAAGCCGAGCAAAATTCTATTCGCTTTATTCCGATTAGCGAAAGGGAAAATGAGGTGGAATTGGCATTTTCTGTGTCGGCAATTAGCACCGAAAAGCTTGCAGATGGGGTTAGATTGTTAAAACTTTTAACAGACAGTAGTAAATAACAACAAAAATTGTATATATAAATGTATGAAATGACAAATATTTAACAAATTCATTTTTGTTGTTAAAAAAGGATAGATTTTTTTGTCGCATTCTGTTATAATGTCAGTTGTATATGTATGTCGATATATTAGTATATCAAAATTCATATAGTTAAATTTGTTTAATGTTAATTTTATAAAGGAGGAAAAAAGAAATGCTTAAGAAAATCAGTTCAATTCCTTTCAAGGGAACTCCTGAGCAAGAGGCTGAACTTAAAGCTGTAATTGAGGCTAACAAAGATGACAAAAGCATGCTTATGCACGTTATGCAGGAAGCACAGGGAATCTACGGTTACCTTCCTTACGAAGTTCAGGTTATGATTGCTGAAGGTATGGATATTCCGATTGAAAAAGTTTATGGCGTTTCAACTTTCTACGCTCAGTTCGCACTTTCACCAAAGGGTGAATACAACATTTCAGTTTGCCTTGGTACTGCTTGCTACGTTAAGGGCTCACAGGAGCTTGTTGACAAAATCACAGAGGTACTTGGCATTGGTACAGATGAATGCACACCTGACGGCAGATATTCACTTGAAGCTTGCCGCTGCATTGGTGCTTGCGGTCTTGCACCTGTTCTTACTGTAAACGATGAAGTTTATGGTAAACTCGTTGCAGATGACATTCCAGGCATTCTTGCAAAATATGGTTGTTAATACAGATAATTAGAAATTCGGAGGTGCAGAGTAATGAAAACTCTCGAAGAACTTCTTGCAGTAAAAGAAAGTTCAATGCAGAAGATTGCAGCTCGTGAAAATGCAGGCGACACTTCAATGAAGCATGTTCTCGTTTGCGGTGGTACAGGCTGTACATCATCAAACAGCGGTGCAATTATTGATGAGCTCAATTCTCAAATTGCCCAAAAAGGCCTTGAAGGTAAAGTAAAGGTTGTTCGCACAGGCTGTTTCGGTCTTTGCGCATTAGGTCCAATTATGATTGTTTACCCTGAGGGTAGCTTCTACTCACAGGTTAAGGTTGAAGATATTCCAGAAATCGTTGAAGAACATTTTGTTAATGGTAACGTTGTTACAAGACTTCTTTACGATGAAACAGTTACTCCTGACGGAATTAAGTCACTTAACGACACAAACTTCTACAAAAAGCAGAACCGTGTTGCTCTTCGTAACTGTGGTGTTATTGACCCAGAGGATATTGAAGAGTACATAGCTCGTGACGGTTACCAGGCACTCGCTAAAACTCTTAATGAGTTAAAGCCTGAAGATGTTATTCAAATCGTTAAAGATTCTGGACTTCGTGGCCGTGGCGG
>JAZUGZ010000038.1:0-2726 GCA_045641425.1 Candidatus Fimenecus sp. | reverse complement strand
ATGGTAAAGGTCCAATCGAAAGTGCTGGCACTCGCCCAATTGAGTCTGAAGCACCTGGTATTATTGAGCGTAAGAGCGTTAGCGTTCCGCTTCAAACTGGTATTAAAGCTATTGACAGTATGATTCCAATCGGTCGTGGTCAGCGTGAGCTTATCATTGGCGACAGACAGACTGGTAAAACTGAAATTGCTATTGATACAATTATCAACCAAAAAAATACAGGCGTCTTATGTATTTACGTTGCAATCGGTCAGAAGAGCACTTCTGTTGTTCAGTTAGCACAAGAGCTTACAAAAGCAGGCGCTATGGAATACACAATTATTGTTTCAGCTTCAGCTTCTGAAAGTGCTCCGCTTCAATATGTTGCACCATATTCTGGCTGTGCAATGGCAGAATATTTTAGAGAACTCGGTAAAGATGTACTCATAATTTATGATGACCTTTCAAAGCACGCTGTTGCTTACCGTGCACTTTCTCTTCTTATTCGCCGTCCACCAGGACGTGAAGCTTACCCAGGTGACGTTTTCTATCTTCACTCAAGACTTTTAGAAAGAGCAGCTTGTGTTGCCCCTGAATATGGCGGTGGCTCAATTACAGCTCTTCCAATTATTGAAACACAGGCAGGCGACGTTTCAGCATTTATTCCGACTAACGTTATTTCAATTACTGACGGTCAGATTTTCCTTGAAACAGAGCTTTTCCACGCGGGTATTATGCCAGCTATTAACCCTGGTATTTCAGTTAGCCGTGTTGGTGGTGCAGCTCAGCTTAAGGCTATGAAAAAGGTTTCTGGCGAATTAAAGCTTCTCTATTCACAGTACCGTGAGCTCCAAGCATTCGCACAGTTCGGTAGTGACCTTGACGCTGACACTAAGGCTCGTTTGGCACTTGGCGAAAGAATTGTTGAAGTTCTTAAACAGAACAGAAACTCTCCTGTACGCGTTGGCTGTCAGGTAGCTATTGTTTACGCAGTAATCAATGGTTATCTTGATGAAGTCGAGCCTTCAAAAGTTCACGAATACGAAAAAGACCTTTTCGCTATTCTTGAAAATAAATATAGTGACCTTCTTGTTCGTTTTGAAAGCGGTTACTATGAAAGCGAAGATGTTGAAGAGCTTAAAAAGGCTCTCAACGAACTTAAGAGGTGATTTAAGTGGGAGCAGACATTAAAGCCTTGCGTTCAAGGATTCGTAGTGTTGACTCTACTTTACACCTTACAAAAGCAATGGGACTTGTTGCATCTTCAAAAATGCGCAGAGCAAACGACGCTATGATGAAAAGTCGCGATTATGCTTCTGCTGTTAAAGGTGCTGTTGAAGCCTTAACCTTAAGTCCCGAATGTGCCAAAAGCCCTTATATGAAACAGAATGAGGGAACTCGCACAAAAATTATTGTTATTGCTGGTGACAGGGGTCTTGCAGGCGGTTATAATGCAAACATTTTCCGTCTAACAAAAGAATACCCTGATGCAGAATATATTCCAATTGGTAAACGCGCTTGTGAAAGGTTTTCAGAAGAGCACAATTCGTCAGAGCATTTTTCTTATGCAGATGCAAAAGAGCTTGCCGACAAGCTTTGCAAAGAATTTAGAAGTGGCGAATTTGACAAATTAGGAATTATCAGCACTAAATATGTTTCTATGATGACGCAAGAAGCACAAATTTCTTGGGTACTCCCTATTAAAAAGTCTGAAAACACACAATCTGTCGGTGTTGTTTTTGAGCCAGATGAAATTACTATTCTAAATGAAGCTGTACCTGAATATGTTGCGGGGTTACTTGTAGCCGCACTTCGCGAAAGCTTTGCAAGTGAAGTTGCAGCAAGAAGAATGGCAATGGATTCTGCTGGCAAGAATGCTCAAACTATGATTGATGACTTACAGCTTAAATATAACAGAGCACGTCAAGGTGCTATTACTCAAGAAATTACAGAAATTGTTGCCGGTAGTGGCAATTAAAAGGAGTGACAGAAATGTCAGAAACAAATAAAGGCACCGTTTCTCAGGTTATGGGTCCTGTCGTTGACGTAAGCTTTGATGAGGGCGGTTTGCCTGCAATATATAACGCTCTTACAATGCCAATTGGCGAGCGTACTCTTACAGTTGAGGTGGCACAGCACATAGGCGACAACACAGCTCGTTGTATTGCTATGGCTTCAACTGACGGTCTTAAAAGAGGCACTGTGGTAACTGACACTGGCAAAGGTATTAGCGTTCCAGTCGGTAGAGAAACCCTTGGCAGAATCTTTAACGTTCTCGGCGATGCAGTTGACAATAAACCTGCACCTGAAACTGAAGAACGTTGGAACATTCATCGCCCAGCTCCATCATTTGATGAATTATCAACATCTACCGAAATTCTTGAAACAGGTATTAAAGTTATTGACCTTATTTGCCCTTACTCAAAGGGTGGTAAAATTGGTCTTTTCGGTGGTGCAGGTGTTGGTAAAACAGTTCTTATTATGGAGCTTATCAACAACGTTGCTAAAGAGCATGGCGGTCTTTCAGTTTTCACTGGTGTTGGCGAAAGAACTCGTGAAGGTAACGACCTTTACGGCGAAATGACAGAGTCAGGCGTTCTTAATAATACAGCACTTGTTTATGGTCAAATGAACGAGCCACCAGGAGCTAGAATGAGAGTTGCTCTTTCTGGTCTTACAGTTGCAGAGTACTTCCGTGACAGAGAAAATCAAGATGTTCTTTTATTCATTGATAATATCTTCCGTTT
>JAZUGZ010000037.1:0-2710 GCA_045641425.1 Candidatus Fimenecus sp. | reverse complement strand
TAGAAGCTGAACTAATTGAGAACAATATGTTTGCTATTTCTCTTGCACAAATGGTATGTGAACACATCGAAGAATTAGACTCTCTTATTACTGAAAATTCAATAGGTTGGCGTACTGAACGTTTGCCTAAAGTTACTCTTGCAATACTTCGCTTAGCTCTATGCGAAATGCTTTATGTTGAATCAATACCTGTTAAGGTTTCAGCTAATGAAGCAGTTGAGCTTGCAAAGAAATTTGGTACACAAGAAGATGCTTCTTTTATCAACGGTATCTTGGGCAAAGTTATTAGAGAGAAAGACTTAAAATGAGTTGGTTTATTGGTATTGACACAAGTAACTACACTACGTCGGTTTCTGCCTACAATGGCAGTGAAATGGTTTACCGTAAAAAGCTTTTACCAGTTAAAGAAGGGGAAAAGGGTATTCGTCAAAGTGACGCTGTGTTTCACCATACTGTTCAATTACCTGAGTTGTTTGATGATTTAAGAAAAGAAATCACTGGTAATATTTCTGCGGTTGGTGTTTCAATAAAGCCTTCGAATCAAGAAGGTTCTTATATGCCGTGCTTTTTAGTGGGTATTTCAGTTGCTCGTGCAATTGCATCTACAGTGAATGTTCCTATCTACAATTTTTCACATCAAGACGGGCATATTGCTTCGGCTCTTTTCTCTGCTAATAAGCTTGATTTAATTGATACTAATTTTTTAGCTTTTCATGTTTCAGGTGGCACATCACAAGTAGTTTTAGTTAAGCCGAATAAAAGCTATTTTGAAACAGAACTATTAGCAGATTCACTTGACTTAAAAGCTGGTCAAGCAATTGACCGAGTTGGTCTAATGCTTGGTCTAAAATTCCCATGTGGTCCAGAGCTTGAAAAATTTGCTCTAAACTCTAACAAATCTTATAACAAAATACATGTATATCATAAAGACTCTTCATTTAGTCTTTCAGGTGTTGAAAATAAGTGTAAACAAATGTTAGAAAATGGAGAAAAGTACGAGGACATTGCTCTGTACTGCATAAAATATATTGAATCAGCACTTGCTGATACTTGTGATTATCTTTTAGAAAAGTTTGGCAATCTGCCAGTCGTTTTTTCAGGCGGAGTAATGTCAAACTCAATTATTAGAAAAGATTTTCAAGAAAAATATAATGCATATTTCGCAGAGCCTGCATATTCTTCAGATAATGCTTGCGGAATTGCATATTTAACTTATTTACTAAATGAAAAAGAGAACAGGAAATGATTCAAAATACTATTCTTTCAGTTTCTCAATTAAATACTTACGTTCGTTCTCTTCTTGATGGTGATAACCATTTACGAAATGTTTTTGTAACAGGAGAAATTTCAAATTTCACTGAGCATTCAAGAAGTGGTCATTTATATATGACTCTTAAAGATGCGAACGCATCAATTAAAGCTGTAATGTTTGCTGGTAATGCCTCAAAACTAAAATTCCAGCCCCAAAATGGTATGGCGGTAATTGTTAGAGGCAGAGCTTCAGTTTATGAACGCGATGGTGCATATCAGCTATATATTGACGATATGCAACCCGAAGGAATTGGTTCACTCGCAATTGCCTTTGAACAGCTTAAAGAAAAGCTTTCCAAAGAAGGTTTATTTGACCAAGCTCATAAAAAAGCTATTCCTTCATTTCCAAAACGAATTGGTGTTATTTCTTCGCCAACTGGTGCCGCAGTTCAAGATGTATTAAATGTTCTTGGTCGCCGTTTTCCACTTGCTGAAGTAGTTTTTGCAGGTGTGCCAGTACAAGGCGAAGGTGCAGGGGATATAATTGCTCGCGCAGTGGCAGATTTTAACTATCTTAACTGTGTTGACGTTTTAATTATTGCTCGTGGTGGCGGTTCTGCAGAAGACCTTTGGGAATTTAATAACGAAAACCTTGCACGAGAGATTTTTAAGTCAAACATTCCTGTAATTTCTGGTGTTGGCCACGAAACTGACTTTACTATTTGTGATTTTGTTGCAGATTTACGCGCACCGACTCCGTCAGCTGCAGCTGAGCTTTCTGTTCCTAACATTTTCGAACTATTTTCTAATATTAACAATATCCAAGAAAGACTTATAGGCTCAATTAGCTCAAAGATTTCTTTTGAAGAAATGCGGCTTGATAAAATTGCCGATTCGGGCTTTCTTAAAAAGCCTTCTGTTTTTATTTCCGAAAACGAAGAGCTACTTGATAGCATAAATAAATCATTAACTATTAACATTGAAAGAATATTGGAAAGTAAGATTTCTTGTGCATCAATTCTCGTTTCAAAACTTGAAGCATTAAACCCTGTAAAAGTTTTGTCACGCGGATTTTCAATTATTAAATCAGAAAACGAAATTCTTTCATCAGTTAAGCAATTAAGTATTGATAAAAACATTCAAATCGACTTATATGACGGCAAAGCAAGTGCCAAGATTACTGAGATTTTAGAGTAGGTGAAAATATGAATTATGAACAGTCAGTTAAAAGACTTGAAGAAATAGTTTCAAAGCTTGAAGGTGGCAACCTTCCACTTGATGAATCATTAAAACTTTATGAAGAAGGCGCAATTCTTTCTGAAAATTGTAGAAAAATGCTAAGTGATGCTAAGCTAAAAATTAAAAATATTAACGAGGTTGCTGAAAATGGCTAATTTTTCTGAATTTGCAAACGACATTCAATTAGTTAATAATTTTTTTGAAAGCAAAGCATTTATTG
>JAZUGZ010000036.1:0-7211 GCA_045641425.1 Candidatus Fimenecus sp. | reverse complement strand
GAGCTTGCACCATACGAAAAGACCACCTTCAGGGCGAACATAAGATACAAAATCGCCAAGCTTTTCATCAATAAGGTCACACATTAAGTTAAGCTTTCTTCTGTAAATCTTGCGGTTATTATCTAAATGCTCTTCTAAATTGATAGCCTCAAGCCACTCGTGAACAAGAATTTGTGAGAACATTGATGTGTGAGTGTCAGCAGCCTGCTTACCAACTGTCATTTTAGCGATAACCTCGGCTGGAGCAATAACATAACCAACACGAATACCAGGTGCTAAAACCTTTGAGAATGAGCCAGCGTAAGCAACAATTCCCTCTGTATCCATACTTTTAATTGATGGTACATTTTCGCCAGCAACACGAAGGTCGCCGTATGGGTCGTCTTCCAAAATCATTACGCCATATTTAACTGCGAGTTCGTAAAGCTTCTTTCTCTTCTCTAGGCTCATTGTAGCGCCTGATGGGTTTTGGAAGTTTGGAATTGTATAGATAAATTTAACATTTTCGCTTGTTTTAAGTACATCTTCAAGAGCATCAACATTCATTCCGTCAGCTTCAACTGGAACGCCTTTAAGGTTACAGCCGTATGAACGGAAGCAGTTAAGAGAGCCAATGAAAGATGGGCTTTCGCAAACTACTGTGTCGCCAAAGTTGCAGAAAACTTTAGTCATTAAGTCCATAATCTGTGTAGCACCTGAAGTGATAATAAGCTCGTCCTTTTCTGTACCAATATTTTTAGTAGTTTTAAGGATTTCTTTAACCTTGTTACGAAGGGGCATATAACCCTCGGTAATACCATATTGAAGGGCAAGAATTGGCATATCGGCAAAAATCTTTGCTGAAATTTCCTTAACCTTTTCAACTGGGAACGCCGCAACGTCAGGGTTACCAGCAGCAAATGGAATAACGCCCGGAACACTTGTTGCCTTTAAGATTTCTCTAATAGCTGATGGCTTAAGAGATGAAATTCTGTCTGAAAAAATATAGTCCATTGAAAACACTTCCTAATAGAAAAATATACATATTAAATTGTATCACAAACTATTAGTATTTTCAATAATAATTATGGGACAATTCGTTGTAGTAGGGAACGCTGCCTTCAGCGTTCCGCTTACATCTCTCCCTCCGTCAAAATCAAAGATTTTGCCACCTCCCTCGTCAGAGGGAGGCAATTATGAATTGTGAATTATGCATTATGAATTAAAAAACGGCAAGTTTTACCTTGCCGCTACAAATTAGCAAACAGAATTCAAAACAAAATCTGTTTTAGTTACAAGTGCTTGTGAAGTTCGCTCGTAATTTGTTTCGTAGCAAATAGCTTCACAGAAGCTTGAATCGTGATGAAAAAGCACCTCTTTAACTAATTGGTCAAAGATTTTTGAGCTTTTTGCAGTGCCCAGCGAATATGGTGTATAAATATTAACTGAAACAGTTGTTAAAACAGTTCTTTTGTTAGTCACTGTTTCTTTGCCGTCTGCTTGGGTTTCAATAACCTTGTCGCCCACCTTACACTTTTTAATTGACAGTGCAACAATTGGCTTGTTAACTGGCACTGGTTTAATATCAATTTCATAAGCCTTTACAAAATCAACATCTTGAAGCTTTGCCGAAAGCTCAAACTCTTGAACTAATGTGTCACATATTTCCGAAGTTATTGCCATAAGACGCCTCCTTATTTAACCTTAAAACTGCCCAAATGTAAAAAACCTTGCCGTCAAAATAAACCTTTTCGGCTTTGTCAACTGAAAAGACTCTGCTGTTTGAATAGTCAACAACTCTAAGTTCCTTTGTATCAACACTAAGGTCGTGCTTTGACGGGCCTAAATAAAGGTACATATCATTGCCATTTACACCAATTTCAGTAAAATCGCCCTCTAAATAGACCTTGTTTTTGTATCGAATTGGCTGAATATATGCCTTAAAGCTTTCGGTTCGCCAACCGTCAGCCGTTTTAACATAAACCGTTGTGCCATGCTTAAAAACTCTATCTATTGTCATTTTTACACCGCCTTAAATGCAAATGAAATATCATTAAAATATTGCATTGCTCCTGAAAGGGCATTGTTTTTAAGGTCATTTGCCATTTGAATAATTAGTGATGCCGAGCGTTTAACCGTAACATCGCCCGCCTTTACAGATTCAAACGAGTCATCTGAAAGGCCAAGCGACAAATAGTAACGGTAAAGTGAAACACTGGCACAGGCGAAAATCACCGTGAAAAGTGAAGCGTATTCTTCACTTTTAAGCTGTGATGAAAGCTCTTCACACGCTGCTTGGCAAATTGCAGATGCTTTTTCTCGGTTCTTGTCAATCTCGCCATCAAGCTCTATCATTAAGTTAAGAACTGCCGATGTGTCAATCATACCGTCACCTCAAATTAAACGCTCATAATAACAGAAGCGTCTTGGAAAATCTTTGCAAAGCCTGAAATTTCAGTAATTGCAGCACGCTGAAGCTGACGGTCAATAAGCTTGTCAAAGTCAGTCTGAACGCCACCAGCTGTAACCATTTCAAGAGCATAGTTTTTGTCAAGTGCTACTATGCCACCGTCAAGCTTACGGTTTTTAATAAGCTTTGCACCAAGTGGTGTTACGCTTTTGCCAGTTGCGTGGAAGTTAAGTCCTGCAAAGGCATCCTTCATTTCAGGAAGATTAAGAATTTGAGCAGCAACCTCAGGCGAACAAACCATTGTGTTCATTGTGTATGGGTCAAACTCATTCCAAAGAGTAACAAGGTCAGCGTATGTAAGTGTGCCTGCCTCTTTTGTCTGAATAATTCTTGCTGGGTTTTCGTTGCCGTCACCGCCGATTATGGTGTTAATTGCATCCTTAACCTGTTCACGAGCAATTTGTGTGCCAATTTGACGAAGTGCAACTGTGAAAAGGTCAAGACGCTGAAAACGAATTGCTTCGTAAGATGCAGTGAGCATTCTGCCGTGCTTGTGAAGACGAACAAGATTTTCCTTTGTTTTAATTTCAGTTGTAGGAATAAACGCACCCTCGTTAACTGTTTTAAGTGACTTTTCGTCAGTACTGCCTGAAGAGTAAAGTGTTCTGTAATCAAGACCGTTAATGTCTGTGTGAGTCGCAATTAAAGAAGCGAGTGTATTTGCCTCATCCATACCCTGTAAAACAGCTCGTCTAACATATTCAGGGAAAAGAACCGCTGAATCATTTGTCTGGAAGAACTTATCAACTGATGATGAATCCTTGCCCTTTACCTTAATGTCAAAACGCTTGAGCTGACGAGAATAAGCGTCAAGATTTTCAAGAGATGTACCCTTGTAATTTTCTGATGGGTCCACCTTTTCAAGCTCTGCGTTAATGCCGAGCGAAGTTCTGTAAAGACCCTTATCAAGTTTAAGTGTTTCAAATGTAGCCATTATTTTTTCCTCCTTACATAATAAAGCCAATAGTGCTATCACTACGGCTTACAACAAGCACTTTTCTACCGTTTGATGCCTTTTTAACGCCACCGGCACCATCTGCTACTAAATATTGGTAGCCAAGCTCTGGGGTACTGCCTGAATAATTTGTTTCGGCATAGCCCATAAGCTGAATACCAGCTGTTTCTAATTCAGCATTTACACAAATACCGCAAAATTCATTGCCGTTTTCACATGCTGAAACTGTGTTTTCGTTTGACATTTTTACAAGGTCGCCTTTTTTAACACCTTCGTGCATGAAAGTTACGACCATTTCGTTAAATCCGTTTAATGATACTGACATATTTTTTCCTCCTTAAAAACTAAATTGACTGTTAGTGTCTTTATCATTTACGCCTTCCCCCGAAAACTGTGAATAAATGGGGTAAAGCTTTGCTGTTTTTTGCTTTAACGCTTTTGAAAGCTCTAAAAGGTCAGAAGCGTTAAGATTGTTAATAATTGCTTCGGCTGTTTTGCCTGAAAGCTCTGGAAAAGCTACCGAGAAGCCTTTTTTAGCCTCCATCTTTAATTCGTTTCGATACATCTTTGCAAATGAAGCTTCACTTTGCTTTTCAGAAAGCTCAACCATTTCACGAATAGTTTTTGCGGTTTTAGTAACACCCGCACCCCTTTGTGCAGGAACTGCCACAAACGACCACTCGTAAGCGTCGGTTACACCATCAATAGTTTTGTAGCAAAGTGTATCGCCGTAAAATCGACCTGATTTGTGACTACAAAAGCTCTCGCCACAAACTGAGCAAACCTTTTCGCTGAAATTGCACGAAATGCTGACTTCTTTTTTAATGCCAGACTCAATATCTTTAATTAAATCTTCATTTTTTGTGCTTTTAACTGTGTAGCACCACGCCTTAAGATAGGTGTATTTTTCGCCGTATGAAGTTAATTTTGTTTCATCAGTAATAAGCTCGGTTTTATAAGTTCTTGAAGACTGGTCTTCAGAGCGATTACTGTGATTAAGTATTCCTGTTTTGCCTACAAAAAGCTCTTTAAGAGCTTTAAGTGACTGTACCGAAAACACCTCAAAATCTCGGTCAATTTCATTGTCACAAAGAATGACTGAAAATGTGAATACATCTTCTTTTGTAAGCTTTTTAAGGCTTTGCTTGTTAATTAGTGCAAGGTCTTCGTCTGAAAGACTTTTACTCTCGCTAATTGCTTCAAAATTTTTAACCAATATTTTTCACCTCCATTTGTTCTGTTTCAATAGCCTTGGCCTGAGCGTTGTAAAGTCTTGCTTTGGCTTCATCTACCGTGTCTTGAAGCGTAATATCATCCCAAATTACACGAACACCATCGCTGTTACCAATTAGCCTTAAATATGTATTACAAATCTTTTCAATAACTGGTGTTAATGTTCTGCGATAGCTCCAAAGCTCGGTTGTGAGAACATCGGCCTGACAAGTACTCATTCGCTCGGTTGTTGACCAAGAAAGTCCTAACATAAACGGTGGAAGTGAAAGCTTTGAAAGAATTTGTTCAAGCATTTGACGAACGGGTACTTCACTGTCAATTATTTGGTTGTCAGCACCAATTACCCTAATGTTAACGTCCCCTACAGCTACAAAGTCACGAACCTCTGAACTGCTCATAGCATTTGACCACTCAGAAGCTATTTGTGTTGCTCGCTCCTTTGCAAAGCTTCGGTCAACTATGTCAGACCCTGGGTTATAGGTTACCGCATACCGAAGATTTCCCATTCTTTCAAAATTTTTGCCCATTGACGAATAAATCTTCATAAGAATATCACTTACAAATGGAAGTCCTTTAAGAATTGGCACGCCTACAATTTCGCCTGCCTCTGGGTTTAATGCAGAATAAAGGACTAAATCTTGGTAGGCCACTGGCTCACAAGGCATTGTGTTACCCTTACAAATAAGCACCTTTGTGAAATCGTCAGGGCTTCGTTTAAGAACAATTGAGCGAACAGGCACATTGTAAAGGGAATGAATTTCGTGATTTGAGTCAAGAATAATTTCGCCTGCTGTAATGCCATAGGTTAAAAGCTCTTCAAAGTAAGTGTCAATAAAAAGTGAAAGTCCGGCCCTTCCCGCACCAACTGGCACTGAGTTTACAAAAGACTCAAGCTCCTTTTGATTTTTACCGTTACGAGTTTCAACAGTAAAGCCACCCGTTAACCTAACAAGTTTGTTAATAGATGCGTCAATAATGGGCACACTATCACGCAAGTTCTTGTAAAGCTCTGGGCAAACAGCAGTATTTCTAATTCCTAAAAATGAATTTCCGATTCCATCTTCACGAGCCATTTGTGCAGTAGCCTTTGCAGGGCTTCCCCTTTTTGTGATTTTGTCAAATACGGACATGTGTTACCTCCTTTCACGTCGTTGTGCAGACAGTGCAAAGAAACCGCCATCTACATTTTCGTGTGAAGTTACGAAATATCGAATATCATCCATTGCGTGGTCGTTTTCTTTCTTTGGCGAGTCCTTAACACTGCCCTCGTCCCAGCGGTAAAGTGAAAATTCACGAATAGTATCACCGCAGGACTCATTTATTTTAATTTTTCCGCTTTTTAATTGCTCTGACACCTTACGAATACCGTAAGATACATCATTTTTAGCAGGGATAACCTTATATAGCCCCCCTCTTCTAATACACTCAATAAAGCTTGCCGCTGACGGGTCAACAATTACTGCTGTAATTCTTTTGCCGTTAGTAAGCTCTACGAGCTTTGCATAGTACTCGGAGTCTGTCATTTGAAATCCGCGTCTTTTTGAGTCGTGGTAAAACTCAGAAAGTCTATACCACACGCCGTCCTTTTCGCCCCAAAGACCCATTGAACAAGGGTTTACTGTGCCGTAGTCACAAGAAACATAATATTCAGTAATGCCCTCAATTTCGCCAGAATAGGTGTGAACACCCTCCTTGAAAAATGGGTAAACAAGACCGTCAACGCTTGTCCACTTGCCCTCAATAAACCGCTCGTAAAATGCACCTGAATAAAGACTTTTGTAACGCTCACGAATTTCATTTGAAAGCGAAGGATTGTCATCCATTAAAAAATGTAGGTAAAGACAATTTTTCTCCTCGGCCTTTTTAATCCACTCCTTATAAAACCAATGCTGTGGATTTTCAGGGTTGCAGTTAAACCAAAGGCGTGAGCCATTTTGTGAGCAACGCGCTAACGCCTGCTGAATAAAAGATTTTGGCATTAGTGCTACTTCGTCAAGCATAATTCCTGAAAGAGTAATACCTTGAATTAGCGAAGCAGAGCTTTCATCTCGCCCACCAAAAAGGTAAAATCTGTTTTCTCTTCCACCGTACTCTAAAATTATTATGTTGGCACTTCTTCGCTCGGTAACAGTAAAGCCCATCTCACGTAAATGCGGTAAAATTGGAGTAATTACATTTCGCCTAAGGGATGTAATTGTTTTACCGCAAAAGGCAAAGTCCGAATCTGAAAACTCGTAAAACGCCCAAAGAATAAACGACAGCGTCATACAAAGTGTTTTGCCACTTCTAACGGCTCCGTCACAAATAATGCCGTCATATTTTCTGAAAGCACTCCCTTTGCACCACCAGTTAAGCACTGTTAATTGCTTTGGCGAGAAAGAATGAATTTTGTTATTCATTATTTTCACCCTTTTCTGTGCTACGCATTAGAGCTTCATAAATTGAAAGCGAGTTTTCATTTTCTTTGCCTTTTTCAATTTCACAAAGCTTTTCAAGTGCCTTTAGCCTGTCAAAAAATTTAATTTCAACACCCTTGCCAATTTGGTACTTAATTTCAGAGATTGAAAATAAATC
>JAZUGZ010000035.1:0-15522 GCA_045641425.1 Candidatus Fimenecus sp. | reverse complement strand
ATGGAAATAGTATCTGTTTTTGCGACTGAATATTGCCGAGATAAAAACATTGACGATTTCTCCGTTATTACCGAAAATGCAGAGAATGTTTTTATTGTTAGCGAAGAAGTAATGAAAGCAGCAAGTGACACAGTAACTCCACAAGGTATAATCTGTACTGTTCGTATGAAGAATAGCACATTTACACCACAAAAAGGCAAAAAATACATAGCACTTGATGCAGTTCAAAACCCTAATAACCTTGGTGCAGTTATTCGTACTGCTGAGGCGTTGGGCATTAACGGAATTGTAATTTCAGGTGGCTGTGACCTTTATAATCCAAAAGCAATTAGGGCATCAATGGGTTCAATTTTTAGAATGCCAACAGTTGTAACCGATAGCCTACCAAATGAACTTGAAGAGTACAAAAAACTTGGTATTCACACATTTGCTTCAGTTGTTTCAGGAAGTGCTACTGACATTACAAAAACTGATTTCACTCAAGGTGGAATTTGCGTAATTGGTAATGAGGGTAACGGCGTTTCAGAAGAAGCTCAAAACGCTTGCGATGAAAGGGTAACAATCGTAATGAAAGGCAGAGCTGAGTCATTAAATGCGGCAGAGGCTTCGTCAATCATAATGTGGGAAATGACAAAATGAACGATACTCTTTATTGGATTTGGCTCTCAGAAGCACTTGGTCAAGGCGAAAAAACTCTTGAACTTGTGTCATATTTCAATTGGGATGTTAAAAAGATTTTTGAGGCAGATGCTCGTGATATTTTTGCCACAGGAATTTACACTCTTAACAAGGTTAAAAAGTTCAAAGCATATCCACTTGAAAAAGCAGAAAAGTCAATGCAAAACGCTATTTCTGCTGGTATGAAAATTTTAACTCCAAAAAGTGAGTTTTACCCAGAGCAGCTTAAAAGAATTGATGATGTTCCGCTAGTTCTTTATGTTTATGGCGACGAAAAAGTGCTTAAAAATGAGCTTTCTGTTTCAGTTGTCGGAGCAAGAGAAGCGTCAGACTATGGATGTGCCGTTGCAAAAGCACTTTCAGGGGCACTTTCTACAAAAGGCTTTACAATTGTTTCAGGCGGTGCAAGGGGAATTGACAGTGAAGCACATTTTGGCGCAATAGATGAGGGCGGCAAAACAATTTGTGTTCTTGGCTGTGGCCTTAACACTAATTACCTTATGGAGCTTTCGACTATGCGTGAGAAAATCGCACAAAACGGAGCGGTTATTTCGGAATATCCACCAAAAGCACCTGCAAGCAGAACAACTTTTCCAATTAGAAATAGAATAATATCTGCACTTTCGCTTGGCACAATAGTTGTTGAAGCAGGCGAGCGAAGCGGTTCGCTAATTACGGCAAAGCTTGCACTCGAACAGGGTAAAGATGTTTTTGCAGTTCCTGGCGATTTAGTTCATTCATCGTTTCTTGGCACTAACAAGCTAATTTGTGATGGTGCAATTGCAGTATTTTCGCCAAACGATATTTTAGAGGAATATTATTCCACTTATTACGATAAAATAATTGATAAGACACGCTTTCCTGATGATGAAATAATTAGAAGAGCGCAAAAACACTTAACTGCACCGAAAGAGCCTTCTCAGGTGCAACCTAGCGAAAAAGTGATAGAACAACCTATCAAAATAAAACAACCTACCCCCGACTTTTTGACAGATGTAGCTAAGAAAATTTATGCTATATTAGAATTTGAGCCACTTCATGTGGATACTATTTCAGAAAAGTCTGGGCTTACTATGGCAGAAACACTTTCTGCATTGACAGAGCTTGAGGTTTACGGACTTATTGAGTCTCTTTCAGGCAGAAGATATACTATAAAATGATTTTAAGGAAGATATAAATTATGTCAAAACTCGTTATTGTTGAGTCTCCCTCAAAAGCAAAAAGCATTCAAAAATATTTAGGTAAGGAATATACCGTTGTTTCATCAAAGGGACATGTTCGTGATTTACCTGCGGCAAGACTTTGTGTTGATATTGAACACGATTTTGCACCTAAATATGCAGTAATTAAGGGCAAGGAAAAGCTTGTTAAAGAATTAAAAGCTATGGCAGAAGAGTCTGACGGCGTTATTCTTGCAGCCGACCCTGACCGTGAAGGAGAAGCTATTTCTTGGCACCTTGCAACACTTTTAGGCCTTGATATGAACGACCTTAATCGTGTTAAATTTAACGAAATCAATAAAAACTGCGTTACAGAAGGTGTTAAAAATCCTGAAAAGATTGACCTTGACCTTGTTAATGCACAACAGGCAAGAAGAATTCTTGACAGACTTGTAGGCTACACCTTAAGCCCATTTGTTTCACAGAAAATTCGCAGGGGTCTTTCAGCTGGTCGTGTTCAGTCAGTTGCTGTTAGACTTGTTGTTGATCGTGAAAACGAAATTAGAGCATTTGTGCCAGAGGAGTATTGGAGCCTTGACGCTAAAATGCTTGCTCCATCTTCAAGAAAAGCATTTAAGGCACAGTTTACTGGCGACGAAACTGGTAAAGTTAAAATTACAAATAAAGCACAAGCAGACGAATATTTAGCACGCCTTGAAGGAGCAGACTTTACTGCTGTTTCAGTTAAAAAAGGCGTTAGAAATCGTCAGCCAGCTCCACCATTTACAACTTCAACAATGCAACAGGAGGCTTCTCGTAAGCTTAATTTCCAAGCAAGACGCACTATGAAGGTGGCTCAAGAGCTTTACGAAGGTATTGAAGTTGAGGGTTATGGCTCAATAGGTCTTATTACTTACATGAGAACTGACTCACTTCGTATTTCAGAAGAAGCAAGAGCAGCAGGTAACCAGTTTATTCGTGAAACATTTGGCAAAAACTATTTACCAGCATCTCCAAGGTATTTCAAATCTCGCTCAAATGCACAAGACGGCCACGAAGCAATTCGCCCTACAACAATGGATTTAACTCCTGAAAAGGCAAAGGCAAGCCTTACAGCAGAGCAATATAAACTTTATTCACTTATTTGGAAGCGTTTTATGGCTTCTTTAATGGCTGCATGTGTTCAAGATACAGTAAAAGCTGAAATTCACGGTGCAAACGCTGAAGATGCAAAAAATAATAAATATGTTACATTCTCAGCAAGTGGATATTCAGTTAAATTTGACGGTTACACAAAGCTTTACGAAGCAGGCACTGACGATGAAGATGACGAAGACGAAGAGGGCAAGCTTCCAGAACTTCATGAGGGCGATGCACTCAAACTCAAAGAGCTTCTAGGAAATCAGCACTTCACTCAGCCACCAGCACGCTTTACAGAAGCAAGTCTTATTAAAATGCTTGAAGAAACTGGTGTCGGCAGACCGTCAACTTATGCTACAATTATTTCAACAATCACATCTCGTGAATATGTTGTTCGTGAGCAAAAGCTCTTAAAGCCTACTGAACTTGGCGAAGCTATTACAAAGCTCTTAAAGGAAAAATTCCCTAAAATTGTTAATGTTAAGTTTACAGCAGGCCTTGAAAGTGAGCTTGACCTTGTTGAAAGTGGCGACACAGACTACATTAAAATGCTTCACACATTTTATGACGAATACAGCGAAACACTCGACAAAGCAAAGGCTGAAATGAAGGGTGTTAAGGTTGAACTTGAAGAAGATAAAACTGACGTAATCTGCGACAAATGCGGTAGAAATATGGTAATCAAAGTGGGCAGATTTGGTAAATTCCTTGCTTGCCCTGGCTACCCAGAGTGCAAAAACACAAAACCACTTGTTTTAGAAACAACAGCAACTTGCCCAGTTTGTGGCGGTAAGGTTATTCAGAAAAAGTCTAAAAAAGGCTATACATTCTTTGGTTGTAGCAACTTCCCAGAGTGCAACTTTATGACTTGGGATAAGCCAACTGACGAGCTTTGCCCACAGTGTGGCAAATCACTCTTCAAAAGAAAAGGTGGACTTGAAGTTTGCCTTAACGAAAATTGTGGCTTTGAAAGAAAAGCCGAAAGAAAACGCAAGAAAAAAGACGAGGAATAATATGAAGGCAGCAGTTATTGGTGGTGGCCTTGCAGGTGTTGAATGTGCAAAGGCTCTCTCTAAAAACGGAATATTAGTTGACCTTTACGAAATGAAGCCAAAAAAACATTCCCCAGCACATAAGCTCGACTCGCTTGCCGAGCTTGTTTGCTCAAACTCCTTAAAGGCAGAAAGGGTAAATTCTGCGGCTGGGCTACTTAAAGCAGAAATGGCACATTTTGGCTCAATTTGTGTTGAAACTGCTTATGAATGTAAAGTAGAAGCCGGCGGTGCACTTGCGGTTGACCGTTACGATTTTTCTCGTATCATTACCGAGAAAATTAAGGCAGATAAAAACATTACTATAATCTCAAAAGAGGTTACAGAAATACCCAAAGGCTATGACGGAGTAGTAATTTGTGCAGGGCCACTTGCGAGTGAAGGTCTTTCTGAAACAATTCGTTCACTTTGCGGCGATGGCCTTTCTTTCTTTGATGCAGCAGCTCCTATTGTTTCGGCAGAAAGCATTGATATGTCAGCGGCGTTTACTCAGTCACGCTATGACCGTGGTGGCGAAGACGACTATATTAACTGCCCAATGAATAAAGAAGAATATGAGGCTTTTTACGAGGCAATAATAAATGCTGAAAGTGCCGAGCTTCATTCTTTTGACAAGAAAAAAGATGTTTACGAGGGCTGTATGCCTATTGAGGTTTTGGCATCTCGTGGTAAAGACACTATGCGCTATGGCCCATTAAAGCCAGTAGGTCTTACTGACCCTCGAACTGGCCACAGACCTTGGGCGAATTTACAGCTTAGAAAAGAAAACAAAGACGGTACAATGTATAATTTAGTCGGTTTTCAAACTAATCTTAAATTTCCTGAGCAGAAACGAGTTTTTTCAATGTTCCCAGCACTTAAAAATGCGGAATTTGTACGCTATGGTGTAATGCACAGAAATACATTCATTGACTCGCCAAGGCTCTTAAATGGCGACTTTTCAATGAGAAATAACCCATATTTATTCTTCGGCGGTCAAATAACTGGTGTTGAAGGCTATATGGAGTCTGCTTCTTCTGGCCTTATGGCAGGAATTAACCTCTCGAGAAGGCTTAAAGGACTCGAAACAATAATTTTACCTGAGGACACAATGATTGGTGCTCTCTCAAGATACATTTCAGACGAAACAGTTAAAAACTTTCAGCCAATGGGTGCAAACTTTGGCGTTCTTCCACCACTTGACTCTAAAATTAGGGACAAGCAAGAGCGCTACACAGCACTTTCAAACAGAGGTTTAGAAAGTCTTAAAAAAGTTACAGCAAATTTATAAAAGGTGTTAATATGACAGAATTTGAAAAAAAGATAGGTTATGAATTTAATGATGTTGCTTTGCTTGATAGAGCGCTAACACATTCGTCTTTTGCTCACGAAAAAGGTACGGGCAAAGACAATGAACGCCTTGAGTTTTTGGGCGACAGTGTACTCGGATTTATCACAGCGGAATATCTTTTTGAAAATTATAAAAACGAGCCAGAGGGCGAGCTTACTAAAAAAAGAGCTTATGCAGTTTGCGAAAAAACTCTTTTTGAATATGCAAAAGAAATTGACCTTGGAAATAAACTTTTACTCGGTCACGGCGAAGAGCATACCGGTGGTAGAAAGCGCCCGTCAGTTGTTTCAGATGCTTTTGAGGCTTTAATTGCCGCAATTTACCTTGATGGTGGAATTGAAGCAGCTAAAAAGTTTGTTTTACCATTTGTAATGGAAGCTACTAAAACAAAGCCAGAGTTTAAGGACTATAAGAGTATGCTTCAAGAGGTTTTACAGCAAAATCCTGACGAAAAGTTTGAATATATTGTAGTTGGCGAAAGTGGCCCAGACCACGACAAACGCTTTGAAGTTGAAGTTCATCTTAATAGCAATGTAATTGGTAAAGGTGTAGGCACAAGCAAAAAGCGTGCAGAGCAAGAAGCGGCAAAACATGCTTTAGAATTGATGGGAATATGAAACACGCAAATATTAGTATTTTTGTACCGCATCAAGGTTGCCCAAATAATTGCAGCTTTTGTAATCAAAAGGCAATCAGCGGACAAAGTAAACAAGCTACTGCAGAAGATGTTTATTCAGCAGTAGAAATTGCAATTTCACATAATATTGACCCAAAGAATACTGAAATAGCATTCTTTGGCGGTAGTTTTACGGCGATTGAAAGAGAGCAAATGGTTTCTCTTTTAACCGCCGCAAAGTGTTTATTGGAGAAGTACCATTTTTTCGGAATTAGGGTATCTACAAGGCCAGATTTTATTGATGAAGAGGTACTTTCGATACTTAAAGAGTATGGTGTAACTGCTATTGAACTTGGTGCTCAAAGTATGGATGACGAGGTTTTAATGCTTAACAGCAGAGGTCATAGTGCAGACGATGTTAGAAAAGCCTCTCGCCTTATAAAAGACTTTGGATTTTCTTTAGGACTTCAAATGATGACGGGCCTTTTCGGTAGTGACTTCCAAAAAGACTATGAAACCGCAAAGGAAATTATAAAACTCGCACCTGACACAGTACGAATTTACCCTACTGTTGTTCTTAAAAACACTCGCCTTGGCGAGCTTTTCCATAGCGGCGAATATTTACCGCCAACTGCCGAAGAAACTGCACCATTTTGTGCAAAGCTTTTATTGGAATTTCAAAATGCAGGTATTAAGGTTATTAAACTGGGACTTCACGCATCCGAAACAGTTGAGGGCGATATGGTAGCCGGTGCTTACCACCCAGCCTTTAGAGAGATGTGCGAAGCTCATATTTACCTTTCAAAAATGACCGAACTACTCGAAAAAAAGGACAAAAATAGAGAATACATACTCTATGTGCCAGAAAAAAGCATAAGTAAAGCAAAAGGTCTTAATAAAAGAAACGAAAAAGCATTGAAAAATCAAGGATTTTATTGTAAAATAAAGGGTAAAGAATTTTTACAAGAATTTGAAATTGAGGTTGAAGAAGCACTATGATATTAAAGTCGATTACTATGCAAGGTTTTAAGTCTTGCCCCGACAAAACAGTACTTCAATTTAATAAAGGAATTACAGGCGTTGTTGGCCCTAACGGAAGCGGTAAAAGTAACATTTCTGACGCTGTTCGCTGGGTACTTGGCGAGCAGTCAACTAAAAGCCTTCGTGGCTCAAAAATGGAAGATGTTGTTTTCAGCGGTACTTCAATTCGTAAGGCTTCGGGCTACGCCGAAGTTACACTATGCCTTGACAATAAAGACAAGACACTCCCTCGAGATACTGACGAAGTTAGCATTACTCGTCGCTATTACCGTTCAGGCGAGAGTGAATACAAAATCAATGGCGAAACTGTAAGACTTCGTGATGTTAACGAAATGTTTATGGACACTGGTCTTGGTAGAGATGGTTACTCACTTGTAAGCCAAGGCAAAATTGCCGAGCTTATTTCTTCAAAGTCTGGCGAGCGCCGTGAAATGTTTGAAGAAGCTGCTGGTATTTCACATTTTCGTTACAGAAGAAGTGACGCATTAAAGCGCCTTTCACAAGCTGAAGAAAACCTTGTCCGTCTTCGTGACATTTTAACAGAGCTTGAAAGTCGTGTTGGCCCACTTAAAGTACAGAGTGAAAAAGCACAGAAGTTCTTAGTGCTTGCAGAAGAGCGTAAAAATCTTGAAATTGGTATTTGGCTTAATAATATCGAGAAAACTCAAGAAAAACTTCGTGACCAAGACAGAAAAATCGACATCGCAAAGGTTAAGTATGAAGATGCACAAAAGCAGCTCGAAGACATTGAAGAAAGACTTAACGGTATTACAGAAGAAACTCACGAAATCAATGTTAAGATTGAAGAAATTCGTTCTTCAACTTCTCACTTTGACGAGCAAGCAGCAGAGCTTTTAGCGCAGGCAAAGGTTTACGAAAACTCAATTTTACATAATGTTGAAGCTATTGAGCGCTATGAAAAAGACAAGCTTTTAGAAAACGACAACGAAACAGATATTGATGCTCAAATAAAATCTTCCGAAGAAGATAAGAAAAAGGCAGAAGAAGGTCTTTTAGAAGCTAACGGAAAGCTTTCAGCAGAGCTTCAAAAAATTGAAGACCTTAAAAATGCAAATAGTGAATTTGCAAATACTGGTGCTATGCTTTCAGCTGAAATTTCAGTACTTACAGTTGAGCTTGCCGACAACCGAGTAATTAGCGAAACAGCAAATTCACAAATTGAAGATTTAGAGAATAGAATCGCATCTATTGACGAGCTTTTAGGCGACAAAAAAGATATTTTACATTCTCTCGAAGACGCAAGAGATAAAGCGAAAGCTGACCTTCAAAAATGCGAAGAAGAAATGACTGAGTACAAAAACTCAGTTGAGGGTTATAGAATTAAAGTTCAGACTCGTACAGAAAAGAACGAGAAAATCAAAGCAGAAATTTTTGCCCTTGAAACTGAACTTCAAAGAAAGCAAGAAAGAGTCCGTATTCTTGACGATATGGAAAAGAATATGGAGGGTTACCACGGCTCTGTTAAGGCTGTAATGAGTGAGCAAAAAAGAGGCGCACTTAAGGGTATTCACGGTGCTCTTTCACAGCTTATAACTGTTAAAGATAAATATTCAACTGCTATTGAAACAGCTCTTGGCACAGCACTTCAAAATGTTGTTGTAGATACTCCAAATGATGCTAAAAGAGCTATTGAATACTTAAAGAATTCTCGCGGTGGCAGAGCAACATTCTTACCGATTGAGTCAATTAAGGCTCGTATTCTTGAAGAAAAAGGACTTGACGACCAATACGGCTTTGTTAGTATGGCATCAGACCTTGTTTCAGTTGATAGCAAATATCAAGGCATTATCGAAAATTTACTTGGCAGAGTTGCTGTTTGTGAAGATATTGACTCAGCCATTACAATGGCAAAGAAATATAATAACAGATTCAAAATCGTTACCCTTGACGGCCAGGTTATGAACGCTGGTGGTAGTATGACTGGTGGCTCTAAAGCGCAGGGCGTGGGAATGCTTTCTCGTGGTAGCGAAATTGAAAAGCTTCGTGAAAATATTAAATCTCTTGAAAACAAGAAAAAATCCCTTGAAGCAGATGCAAAGTTAATCGCAGAAGATTTGGCTTTGGCAACGGCTGACCTTAATGGTATTGAGGGCGACATTGTTACACATAATGAAAATAAGATTCGTCTTGAGGGCGAATATAAACTCGCTTGCGAGCAGTTTGAAAACTCTGCTGGCGGAGTTAAAGAGCTTCTTGACGAGCAAAAAATAATGGCAGAGCGAATCGAAAAGATTAAGACCGATAGCGAAGAAGCCAAAATTAAGGTTACCGAGTTAAATTCTCTTATTGCAGAGAAAGAAAAAGCACTCGGCGACATTACTGGCAACCGAGAAACAGCCGACAGAGATAAAGAAAACCTTGCAACAGTTATTGAAAACATTAGACTTCAAATTCTTGGCTTCCAAAAAGATATTGAGTCAGCTGAGGACAATATTAGAAGACTTAATATCCGCAAAGGTTCGCACTCTTCTCGTTTAGACGAAATAAATACAGAAATTGAAGCACTTAAAAATAAAAATATTTGGCTTCAAAAAGATATTGACTCTCTTAAAACTTCTGCTGAAGAGCTTAAAAATAAAGGCGGAGATGCAAGAGATGCTGTAACAGAGCTTATCGAAAAGCGTGAACAGCTTGAAAAAGACTCAACTGGTCTTCGTGCACTCGAAAAAGAGAAGTCAAACGAGCGTGAGAGTATTAGTGGCGAGCTTGCTCGCCTTGAAGAGAGAAAAGCTTCAATGCTTAACGAGTTTGAAGAGTTTAACTCAAAGCTTTATGATGAATATGGCTTAACTCGTAGGGAAGCACAGGCTCTCGAAATCGAGATTGAAAATATTAGTGATGCTCGTTCTCGTCTTTCTGCTCTTAAGAGCGAGATTAAAGCACTCGGCTCAGTAAATGTTGGTGCTATTGACGAGTACAAAGAAGTATCTGAAAGATACGAATTTATGTCAGAGCAAATTGGCGATGTTGAAAAGAGCAAGGCAGAGCTTATTAAACTTATTGACGAGCTTACAACTAATATGAGCGTTCAGTTCCGTGAGCAGTTCCAAAAGATTAACACCTGCTTTGGCGAAACATTTGCCGAGCTTTTCGGTGGTGGTAAAGCCGAGCTTCAGCTTGAGGACGAAATGAATGTTCTTGAATGTGATATTGAAATTAAAGTTCAGCCACCTGGCAAAAATGTTCAAAACATCAATCTGTTATCTGGTGGCGAAAAGGGACTTTCAGCAATTGCACTTCTTTTCGCAATTCTTAAAGTTACACCTTCTCCATTTGTTATTTTTGACGAGGTTGAGGCAGCACTTGACGATGTTAACGTTGTAAGATATGCCCAGTACGTTCGCCGAATGACAAAGAATACTCAGTTTATTCTTATTACTCACAGAAGAGGTACAATGGAAGAGGCTGATATGCTTTATGGTGTTACAATGCAAGAAGAGGGCGTTTCAAAAATTCTTGAACTCAAGACAGCCGAAATGGCTCGCAAATTAGGCTTAGCATAATTTTACATATCTTGCACTTTTTCACAATGGTAACTCATGTGCCTTTGCACACTTCGCCATTGCAAAAAAGCACAATCTAAGCAAAATTTAGTTTGCATTTAAGTTTTAATAAATTCTTGAAAGGAAAATATTATGGGAATTTTTAATAAAATTAACTTTGGCCTTACAAAGACACGAAATAAAATGTCTGGTGCTATTGATGATTTGTTTGATAGTGCAGAGGAAATAACTGATGACCTTTACGCCGAGCTTGAAGAAATTTTAGTTATGGCAGATGTCGGTATGGTAACTGCAGTTCAAATTACCGAAACTCTTAAAAAGAATGTTGCCGAGAAAAAACTCAAAACATCTGACAAAATTAAAGCAGAGATGAAAGATATTATTTCCGAAATGCTTTATGGTGGCGAGGATATGGGCCTTATCACAGTTCCGTCAATTATCCTTGTAATCGGTGTTAATGGTGCTGGTAAAACTACTACCATTGGTAAAATGGCAGCAAGATATAAAGCAGAAGGCAAAAAGGTAATTTTAGGTGCTGCGGATACATTCCGTGCTGCTGCTATTGACCAGCTTCAAGTTTGGGCTGACAGAGCCGGCGTTGACATTGTTAAACACAAAGAGGGTGCTGACCCAGCTGCCGTAGTTTTTGACACAATCAATGCCGCAAAGTCAAGAGATTCTGAAATTATAATCATTGACACAGCGGGCAGACTTCATAATAAAAAGAATTTAATGGACGAGCTTAATAAAATTTACAGAGTTATTGACCGTGAGCTTCCTTACTCTGACCGTGAAGTGCTTTTAGTTCTTGACTCAACAACTGGTCAAAACGCAGTTAACCAAGCTCGTGAATTCCAAAATGTTGCCGAAATTACTGGTATTGTTCTTACAAAGCTTGACGGTACTGCAAGGGGCGGTGTTGTTCTCGCAATTAAAAATGAACTCGGCATTCCAGTTAAGTTTATTGGTGTTGGCGAGCAGATTGACGACTTACAACCATTTAAGCCTGACGCATTCGCAGACGGACTTTTCGATAAAATCGAATATAAAGAAGACGAAGAAGGTTCACTTCTTGACAACATTACTCCAACAGAGCATGTTCATAATTCTTATGACGATTTAGCTGAAATTGATACAGTTGTTTCTGCTATGCTTGACGAAATGATTCCTACTGAAGAAGTTGCAGAAAGTGTTGAAGAAACCGAGCAACAAGAAAAAGAAGAAATTATTGAAGAGATTAAAGAAGTTGCAGAAGCAATTGAAGAAGAAACAGAAGAATTAGAAGAAAATAAGGAAGAGGCTACTGACGAAGATACAGACGAAGAGCCACAAGAAGAAAAGAAAGAAAAGAGGGGTTTCTTTGGACTTTTTAATCGCCACTCATAATATGAAAAAAAGAGCCGAGCTTGAAAGAATCTTAAAGCCACTCGGTATAAATGTTTTAACTGCTGACGAAGCAGGCGTTGACCTTACAGATGTTGAAGAAACTGGCACAACATTCGAGGAAAATGCAGAGTTAAAAGCAGTTTCAGGTTGCACCGAAAGCGGTATGCCTTGCATAGCAGACGACTCTGGCCTTATGGTCGATGCTTTAGACGGAGCACCGGGAGTTTACTCTGCACGTTTTGCAGGTGACCACGGCAACGACCAAAAAAATAACGACAAATTACTCGAATGTCTTAAAGATGTTAAACCAGAAGACAGAACAGCAAAATATGTTGCTTGTGTTTGTTGTGTATTCCCAGACGGCAGAAAATTTACAGTTCGTGGTGAGTGCCATGGTGTAATCGGTTTCGAAGAAAAGGGAACAAATGGCTTTGGCTATGACCCTCTTTTCTACATTGACGGCAGAGCATTTGCAGAATTTACCCCAGAAGAAAAGGACGAAATCAGCCATAGGGGTAACGCACTTCGTTTATTCGCAGAAGAAGTTAAGAAATATATATAAAGAGATTAAAATATGAAAAACGGTTATTGCGAAAAGGATAAAAACGGAAAAATCCACAACTGTGAAAAATGCTTTTTGAAATCAGTAACTCAATACGGCTATGCTTGTAGTTACTTTATCCCAAACAGCAAAAACTATGTTGGCTCACTAAAAGAGGTAGAGGGCAAAAAGGTAAGAAATGAATTGTTCTTTTCTGTTTTTGGTGTTGTGTCAATTGTTATATTTATCTTTTTGCTTTTACTTTTTAGGATAAATAAAGAAATTTTAGTTAGTCCTATAACTTATGCAATAGTTTTGCCGATTTTAGCATTGTTTTTTTTAGTTGCACTTATTGAAAGAGCGGTTGGCAAAACGGTTGCAAAATACACTTCTGAAGGTATTTACACAAAGCAAGGCTTTATTAAGTGGCAGGATATAAAATCTGCAGAATATTGTTTTTATGAATATGTTTCAGGCGGAGAGATAGGGCATTCATTTTTCACTGAATCGAGCATAAAAATATTGTCAAAAGATAAAAGTTATTTTATTTTTAACCCACCAATTTTATTTTTAAGAACGATTAAAAAGAACAATAAAAAAATAAGCATAAGCATCAATAAAAAGGATATATCAAAGCATTTAATTTTTATTGGATTAGCAATTTTAGTAGTTTTAATTGCACCATTACTTGTTTAGATGGCGAAAGGAAATAATTTATGACAAGCAAAGAAAGAGCAAATTTAAGAGCACAAGCAAATTCACTTGAAGCAATTTTCCAAGTTGGTAAAGGTGGCATTTCAGATGCACTCGTTAAGCAAACTGACGATGCACTTACAGCTCGTGAGCTTATTAAACTTAAAGTTTTAAGAGAAACTTGCCCAAATACTCCAAGAGAAGTTGCAGAAGAACTCGCAAGCAGAACTAACTCGGAGGTAGTAGGCGTTATTGGTGGAGTTATGATTCTTTACAGATACAGCAAAAAGCTCCACGAGGGCGAAAAGAAGGCGAAGAAGTAATGAAAATCGGTATTTTTGGTGGTACATTTAATCCGCCACACAAGGGCCACGCAAGAATGATTGAAAAAATGGCAAAGGAGTTAGAACTCGACAAAGTTTTAATTATCCCTAACAAAAAGCCAACTCACAAGCGTTGTGACGACCTTGCTGACAATATTGACAGACTTAATATGTGCAAAATCGCTTTCAAAAACCCAATTTACGAAATTAGCACTATGGAAATGGACCGAGAAAGCGACAGTTACACCATTTACACAGTTGAAGAGTTAGAAAAGAAATATGTGGGTGCAGAGTTTTATTTAATAATCGGCTCTGACATGTTCCTTATGTTCCACAAGTGGTATAAGCACAAAGAACTACTTGAAAAATGCACAATTTGTGTTGCTTCAAGAGATAATGACGACACAATTAAAGAGCTTCGCTCTTATGCTTTCTCAAATCTTGGAATTTACATTAAAGAGCTTGATGCTAAAAACATTCACATTTCAAAAATGGATGCTTTTGAAGTTAGTTCAAGCGAAATTCGTGAAAAAATTTCAGAAAGAAAGAGTGTTTACGGATTAGTCGAGCCGGAAATAATAGAATATATGGAGAGCCACAAGCTTTATGGTTACAGATAAAGAGTTTTTAGAGATATTAAAAGAAAAACTTACTCCCTCACGCCTTTACCATTCAATTTGTGTTGCTGAACAGGCAAAGCATTTAGCAGAGATTTTTGGCGCTGATATAGAAAAAGCCTACACAGCAGGGCTAATTCACGACATAATGCGTTATGAAAGCGCAGAAGATATGCTAAAACTCATTGATGAGGACGGAACAAATAAACTTACCGAAAGCGAAAGAAAAATTACAGTAACACTTCACGCAGTTGCGGGCGAGGTTTATTTAAGAACAAAAATGGGTGTTACCGATAAAGAAATTCTTTCAGCGGTTCGTTACCACACAACTGGTAAAGAGAATATGACACTTCTCGAAAAGGTAATTTATGTTGCCGACCTTACAAGTGCGGATAGAGAATACCCAGATGTTGAAGATGTTAGAAAAATGGCAGAAGAGAGCCTTGAAAAAGCAACTCTTCGTGGGCTTTCATTTACTATTGAGAGTAACGCAAAAATAAATCGACCAATTCACATTGACACAGTAAAAGCATATAACTACCTTGCAGAAAGGATGTAATAAAATGGATAGACACGAAATTATGGAAAATGTTGTCAAAATTCTTGATAAGAAAAAGGCAACAGACATTAAAGTGCTTGAAATTACTGACCTTACAGTAGTTGCAGACTATTTCGTTATTGCAACTGGTACTTCAGGCACACACATTCGCTCACTCGCTGACGAGGTTGAGGTAGAAATCAAAAAACTCGGCGAAGAGCCAAAAGGCCTTGAGGGCAAAACTACTGGTTGGATATTACTTGACTATGCGTCAGTAATTGTTCATATATTTACACCTGACCAAAGAGAACTGTTTAACCTTGAACACCTTTGGACAGATGCTAAAGAAGTTGACATTAGCAAATTTATTACCGAATAATAAAGAGGGTATAGAAATATGATTTACGATTTCAAAAACATTGAGAAAAAATGGCAAGACAAATGGGAGGAAGAAGGCGTTTTCCACGCACAAGACAATTCCGATAAGAAAAAGTTCTACGGACTTGTTGAATTCCCTTATCCATCAGGTGCTGGTATGCACGTTGGTCACATTAAGGCTTACTCAGGACTTGAAGTAGTTTCAAGAAAAAGAAGACTTGAGGGCTACAATGTACTTTTCCCAATAGGCTTTGATGCTTATGGTCTTCCTACTGAAAACTATGCTATTAAAACTGGTATTCATCCAAGAAAAGTAACTGATATGAATATCGAAAAATTTACAAGTCAGTTAAAAAGAGTTGGTTTCTCATTTGACTGGACAAGAGTTATTGACACTACTGAAGAGGGCTACTACAAGTGGACACAGTGGATTTTCCTTAAGATGTTCGAGAATGGTCTTGCATTCCGTGATAAGACTCTCGTTAACTACTGCCCATCTTGTAAG
>JAZUGZ010000034.1:0-4314 GCA_045641425.1 Candidatus Fimenecus sp. | reverse complement strand
TGGCGTGAGTGGGATATTAAATCTCGTGATGAAGAAATTGACTATGCAGAAGCTCATAATGTTCCACTTAAAATCAATCGTGAAACAAACTATTCAAAAGATAAAAACGTTTGGCACCTTTCACATGAAGGTCTTGACCTTGAGGACCCAGCAAATGAGCCAATGTACACAAAGCCAGGCTTCCTTGAAATGGGCGTAGCTCCTGAGCAGGCTCCTGACACACCAACTTATGTTACAATTCATTTCGAAAAGGGTGTTCCAACAGCAGTTGACGGCAAAGAAATGGGTGCTGTTGAACTTGTAGAAACACTTAATAAAATCGGTGGTGCAAATGGTATTGGCCTTCTTGACATCGTTGAAAATCGTCTTGTTGGTATGAAATCTCGTGGTGTTTATGAAACACCAGGTGGTGCAATTCTTTACAAGGCTCACGAAGTTCTTGAAACTCTTTGCCTTGATAAAGAAACAATGCACTACAAAGCACTTGTTGCCCAAAAACTTGGCGAACTCGTTTACAATGCACAGTGGTTTACACCTCTTACAGAAGCTATCGTTGCTTTCGTTAAGAGCACACAGCAAACAGTTACTGGTGATGTTAAGCTTAAGCTTTACAAAGGTAATATGATTAACGCTGGTGTTACATCTCCATATTCACTTTATGATGAAAATGTTGCTTCATTCGGTGAAGATGGTGGCGCTTACGACCAGAAAGATTCAGCAGGCTTCATTAACCTTTATGGTCTTCCAATTAAGGTTAAGGCAATGCTTGACAAACAGCGTGAAGAAAACAAATAATTAAACGAAAATAAAACGGGCGGGGAATTCCCCGCCATTTCGTATATAAAGGAGAAAATTACATGCAGTTGTGGAAAGGCCGTTTCAAAAAAGAATTAGATGAAAAAACAAACGACTTCAATTCATCAATCTCGTTTGATAGCCGTATGTATAAACAAGATATCGACGGTAGTATTGCTCACGCTACTATGCTTCAAGCACAGGGTATTATTTCAGCAGATGACCTTTCAAAAATCGTAAAAGGCTTAACTGAAATTAAAGCAGAAATCGAATCTGGCGAGCTTTTAATTGACCCAAATGCTGAAGATATTCACACTTTTGTTGAGGGCGAGCTTACTTCAAGAATTGGTGCAGCAGGCAAAAGACTTCACACAGCAAGAAGCCGTAACGACCAAGTTGCACTTGACATTAGAATGTATCTTCGTGATGAATGTGATGAAGTTTATTCACAGCTTACAGAGCTTATTGATGTTCTTGTTAAAAAAGCAACTGAATATTCAAATGCTGTTATGCCAGGCTACACACACATGCAACGCGCACAGCCAATTACCTTTGGCCATCATTTGTTAGCATACGCTGAAATGCTTCTTCGTGATAAACAAAGACTTATTGATGCTAAAAACAGAATGAATTATTGCCCATTAGGCTCTTGCGCACTTGCAGGCACAACCTATAACACAAATCGTGAAATGACAGCAAAGGATTTAGGCTTTGCTGGCCCAATGCAAAATTCACTTGATGGTGTTTCAGACCGTGACTTTTGTATGGAACTTGCTTCCGCACTTTCAATTGTAATGGTGCATCTTTCAAGATTTTCTGAAGAAATAATTCTTTGGTGCTCTTGGGAATTTAAGTTTGTTGAGCTTGATGATGCTTTTTCAACTGGTTCATCAATTATGCCACAAAAGAAAAATCCTGACATTACAGAGCTTATTCGTGGTAAGTCTGGTCGAGTATTTGGCGACCTTACAACTTTGCTTACTATGATGAAAGGTTTGCCACTTGCATACAATAAAGATATGCAAGAAGATAAGGAAGCAATTTTTGATGCATTTGACACTGTTAAAATGTGCTTAAAGACCTTTATTCCAATGCTTGACACAATGACAGCAATTCCTGAAAATATGCGTAAAGCGGCAGCAGGTGGCTTTATTAACGCTACTGACTGTGCTGACTATTTAGTTTCAAAGGGAATTCCATTCCGCGATGCTTACAAAGCAACTGGCGAGCTTGTTGCACTTTGCATTGATAAAGGCTTAACCCTTGAAACACTTCCGCTTGAAGATTATAAGGCAGTTTGTGACAGCTTTGATGATGGCGTGTTTGATGCAATTAACCTTGACAATTGCGTTAACGGTAGAACTTCACTCGGTGGCCCTGCACCACAAAATGTTTTGTTACAAGCACAAAGAGTTAAAGAACTTAATAAATAAAAATTAAGGACTTGTTCACTTGAACAAGTCCTTTTTAATTTAGCTTAATTTATGACCTTTCAACAATAATTGCCTGTTTACCTAAAAGCTTATATTTTGATTCAAAGTCAGATTTATTAACAGTTATTACTTTATTGTCCCACGGATCTGCTAAATAAATTTTAGATGTTGTGCAGCCTACCATAACAGTAACGTGTGTTCCACGTGGGTACTTAAATAGCTTGTCGCCATTTGGCGTTTTAATGTACCATTCATTATTTTGTGTTGGTGTTTGCATGTGATATGTTGACCAAACAATAATCGGTTGACCCTTTGCAACATAATTATAAAGAGTTGAAACCGAAGCACCTGTAATATCTTTTGCGGTTAATGTGTTGTCATAATCAGCAAATGCTTTGTTAAGCGCTTTAGTAATAACTGGTGCAAATGCACCGTGACCAGGGTTAGGGTCAGTATGTGTTTTTGTTGGGTCGCCAACAAATTTTTCATAAATAGATGGTCCATAGGTTTTGCCATTTTGCTTGTAAACCTTGCCACAAGGAATATATGACATAGTCTTTTTTAATGAAATGTTAATACCATAATATTTAAGTACCATATTTGCACAAGCACCTTCGCACCCAGTTGGGTAGTCAGGTCGCTGACTAACAACAGGAATGCTAAAAACAACCTTTGTTAGTTTGCCATCTTTTTTATTAACAGTAATCTTCTTGCTTGAATATGAACTTTTGAAATTTCCATTACAGCTTTTTACAGCATAAGAATATTGAACATTTAGCTTTGCGGTTGTGTCAATATATGAAAGCAAAGTGGTAGTTGCAATTTTCTTGAAATCTGTGTCTGATGTTTTTCTATAAATTTCATAGCTTTTTGCACCCACGACCTTGTTCCACGAAATTTTAATACCACTGTTAACTGAACCTAAAATGTTTACGGGGTTTTTAAGTCGCATAAATTCTGTGCTTTTATAACAGCTTTTTGTGTCGCCCTTATAGGCTCTAACTGTGTAAATGTAATTAGTGCCGTTTTTTGCAGATTTATCTAAATATGAAAGGGAGGTGGTAGTAGCAATTTTTGAGTAACTTCCATCTGGTAACTTTTTAAATACATAGTAGCCCTCAGCCCCCGAAACCTTATTCCAGGTTATATCTACTCCGTCAATATAGTTTGAAATTTTAAGGGTTGGTATAGATAAATACAATACGCCTTTACCTGAATATCCGCTAACAGTTTTTCCAAAATACGCTTTTACTGTGTAGTAATATTTTTGATTAGATTTAAGTGCGGTTGTGTCAAGGTAGCTTGCCGATGAAGTTGTAGCAATTTTTGAATAACTTCCACCTGAAATTTTTCTGTAAACAGCATAAGAAGTTGCACCGTCAATTTTCTTCCAAGAAACCTTAACGCCATTTTCTGTGTTAGCAGGGGAAACAACTGGCGCAGAAAGAAATAAAATTGAAACACTGTTTTCATCTTCAAATGTATCAGTTTGTGCGCTTGTAATTAAGTAATAATAAATTGTATTGCTTTTAACATCGCTGTCAATGAATATTTGTTCATTCGATGAAGCTGTTTTTACCCATTCAGTTGAATCCGTCTTTTTATAAACATAGTAATTTGAATTTGGCTCGCCTTTAAGTGTAATTTTAACACCAGCACTAACATTTACAATTTTTTCAATATCTAAATAAATGCTTTCAGTGCTTTCTTCGGTGTTCTCGTCCTGTGCAAATGCGCTAATGCTAAAAAACGAAATAGAAGAGAAAATAATAACAACTGAAATTATTAAAGACAATGTGTCTTTATAAAAGTTCATTTTTACACCTCAAAATATTTATAAAGAAAAAACGGATACCAAATTGGTACCCGTTAATTTTCGCTTCGATTAATTAGACAGCTCTTGTAACCTTGCCTGAACGAAGGCAACGAGTGCAAGCATAAACTCTCTTAGGAGAGCCGTTTACGATTGCCTTTACTCTTTTTACATTAGGCTTCCAAGTTCTGTTTGAACGTCTGTGAGAGTGGGAAACCTTAATACCAAAAGCTACGTCTTTACCACAAAATTCACATTTTGCCATTTCAAGGC
>JAZUGZ010000033.1:0-10412 GCA_045641425.1 Candidatus Fimenecus sp. | reverse complement strand
ACAAACTGGAAAGGTTTTAACTTCCGAGCTTTTAGATGCCGAAAAGAGTAAAAAAGTATTTGAGATTATAAATGCACATACTCTTACTCACGAAATTTATTTTGAGGGCGAGGCATTTCTTGATAGCTACTCTGCAAAGCTTTATAACTACGGCAACATTTCAGCTCACTACTTAAAAGTGCTTAAAGACAAAGCGAATGTGGTAGAGAGTTTATCCGAACACATTGGCAGTCGTGGAGTTGAAAAAATCAATATTATGCGAGTAGTTGGCGATGAGCTAACAGAAGTTAAAAATGCCATTGAAGAAATTGGCGACATTTTCGTTACATCTTCTATCCCCGAAAACCTTGAAATGAATAATTTTAATGCAAACAAAGGTTTTGCACTTAAAAGGCTTTGTGAGATTTTAGGTATTACTCCTGATGAAGCAATGGCATTTGGCGACACAGGTAACGACTGTGAAATGTTAAAAATCGCCGGACTCTCATTTGCTATGGAGAACGGCTGGGACGAAGCTAAAAAAGTAGCAAAAGCAGTTGCACCATCAAACGAAGATGACGGTGTAGCGGTAGAAATAGAAAAATATTTAGAAAGTAATAAATAACATGGATATAAGAAAATACAAGGGAATAATTTTTGACCTTGACGGAACACTCCTTGACTCAATGGGTGTTTGGAACGATGTTGACATTGAGTTTTTTAAGCGAAGAAATATCCCTTTAACAGATGAATACAAAGAAAAAATTAAATCAATGCACTTTGACACAGCGGCAAAATACACTAAAGAAACATACAATTTACCAGAAAGCGAAAAAGAAATAATTGACGAGTGGTTAGAGCTTTGTGAAGAGGCATATAGCACTACTGTAATGCTTAAAGACGGTGCAAAAGAATTTATTAAATATTGTAAAGAATGTGGGCTTAAACTAACCATTGCCACAGCTTCAACCGACAAAATTTCCGAAGCGGTATTAAGAAATAATGGCGTTAGAGAGTATTTTGACGCAAAAACTTATGTTGAAGAAGTGGGAAAAGACAAACACGAACCTGATGTATATTTACTGGCGGCCCGCAAACTCGGACTTGAGCCAAAAGAATGTATTGTTTGCGAAGATATTTTAATTGGGCTTAAATCTGCTAAAAAAGTAGGATTTACAACAGTTGCAATGTATGATGAAGACTCAAAAGACGAATGGGAAGAAATTTGTGAAACCTCCGATATAAATATTCATTCTTTCGCTGTACTTATGTAAAATTCTATTTACAAACAAGTAAAAATAGAGTATTATAGTTGTGTATAAAATTTAGAGAAGGAAGTTTTTGAAAATGGAAAAAACAGTTTTAATTGAAACTTCAGCAAGACACGTTCATGTTACTGCTGAAACACTTGCAATCCTTTTTGGCGAAGGCCACGAGCTTACAAAGAAAAAGGATCTTTCACAGCCAGGTCAGTTCGCTTGTGAAGAAAGAATCGCAGTTATTGGCCCTAAAGGTCAGTTCCCTGCAGTTTCTATCCTTGGCCCTACAAGACCAGCAGACCAAGTTGAAATCTCAGCTTCTGACGCTCGTTCAATCGGCGTTCCTGCTGTTGTTCGTGAGTCTGGCGATGTTGCTGGTACACCAGGTTGCAAGCTTGTTGGTCCTTGTGGCGAAGTTGAAATTTCAGAGGGCGTTATTGTAGCTAAAAGACACATTCACATGACTCCTGCTGACGCAGATGCTTACGGTCTTACAGACAAGCAGATTGTTAATGTTAAAATCCCATCAAACGGCAGAGAGCTTATTTTTGGCGATGTAGTTGTTAGAGTTAACCCTAACTTCAAACTTGCTATGCACATTGACACAGACGAGTCAAACGCTGCTCTTCCAAATGGTGAGCTTGGTATTATTCTTTAATACATAAATTAAGACCGAGATTTAATTTAATCTCGGTCTGTTTTCTTTAAGAATTGCTGAATATAAAAACAATTGGTTTTTCACTTTCAACAAATTGCGGTTTTGATTTTTTCTTTTCATCGAAAAAGACATATTTCGCACTTTTTCTATATGGTAAAACATATATAATTGGAACAAGTGCAAGGCAAACGGCATCCCACCCTAAAAACGAAAGGCAAAAAAGCGAATATCTTATTAAATTGCCTTCCATCAATTCAGCACTTTGAGATAATACCTTAAACGGATTTGTTTCCCCAGTGCTAAACTGAACAAAATAGCTTTTTGAAAATCGTTTGAACACTAAAAAGAAACAGCTTGCCCCCACAAGTGCCATTATTGCACTTGAAACGAAAAGCGTAGTTGATACATCTTCAGGGTATTTGCCGTTACTTACAAAAATCGCAGTATAAAGCATTACAGCACTTGGCAAAAAGAAAACTGCAAGCAAAAACCAAAACAGTAAAAACTTTAATATCCTTGTGGCAAAAGAGCAAAATAAATCTTTAACTCTTATTGGCACAAATGAGCTTGTAGCTTTTCTGTAAAAATAATTTTCACAACAGCACACAACGCACGACCTTATAAATAGCGAAAATACACCTATAATGGTTACTGCAAAAACATTAAGTACAGTATTAAAATTTTCATTTTTAATAAAATAAAACAGCAAATAATAATTAAGGCAACAAAGAACTAATGTCATTAAAAATGGTAAAATAGACACTAAAAATGCCTTTGAATTTTTACCAATTAAAAGTCTTTGTGCTTTGAGTTTAATATACATCATTTGGCAACACCTCAAAATTATTATTAACACAAAAACAAACATCAATTCAATTTATGGAGGAATTATTTATGTGTGGCATAGTCGGTTATATTGGCGAAAAACAGGCTGCTCCTATTCTTATTGAAGGGCTTCGAAAACTTGAATACAGGGGCTACGACTCAGCTGGTATTGCTATTTCTGGCGACAAGGTTACAGTTGTTAAAGAAAAAGGCAGAATTGACAATCTTCAAGCCGAGGTTGATAAAGTTTACCCAGTTGGCACAGTTGGTATTGGTCATACACGTTGGGCAACACACGGTATTCCTGACAACATCAACGCCCATCCACACACCTCAATGAACGAAGTTGTAACACTTGTTCACAATGGAATTATTGAAAACTATATTGAAATTAAAAACGAGCTTATTTCAAAAGGCTATGTTTTCAAATCAGAAACAGACACTGAAGTAATTGCTCAACTTTTTGACTCACTTTTCAACGGCAACGCTATTGAAACAATGATTGAAGTTGCAAAACGAGTTGAGGGTTCTTATGCTGTTGCTATGATTGTTAAGGGTCACGAAGGCAAAGTTTTCACAATGAAAAAAGACAACCCAATGATTATTGGCCGTGGTAATGGCGAAAACTTTAATGCATATGACATTCCTGCAATTCTTCCTTACACTAAAGACTGTTACATTGTTAAAGACAACGATTTTGTTGAGCTTACAAAAGACGGAATCACAGTTTATGGTCTTGATGGAAATATAAAAGAATTTGAAATTAACAGCATCAATATGAGCGTTGACTCAGCACAAAAAAATGGTCACGACTACTTTATGGAAAAGGAAATTTACGAACAGCCAAAAGCATTTCGCGATACTGTTTCCCCACTTATTAAAGATGGAAAAATTGTTCTTCCTTTTGAATTTCCAAAGAATTTCATTAAAAACCTTAACAGAATTTATATTGTTGCTTGCGGTAGTGCTTACCACGTTGGAATGACTGCAAAATACATTATTGAAGATATGGCACGAATTCCAGTTGTTGTTGATATTGCAAGTGAATTCCGTTATAGAAATCCAATAGTAAATGAAAATGACCTTTGCATTTTTGTTAGCCAGTCTGGCGAAACAGCCGACACACTCGCTTCACTTCGTGAGTCAAAGGCAAGGGGTGCATTTACTATGTCAATTGTAAATGTTCTTTACAGCACAATTGCTCGTGAGTCTGACGGTGTTATTTACACAAATGCAGGTGCTGAAATTGCAGTTGCTACTACAAAGGCACTTATGGCACAGCTTGGCGTTTGCTATATGCTCTCAGCTTACCTTGCACACGAAAAAGGACTTATGGGCGACGACATTTTAGCTCAGTTCACTAAAGATGTTTTAACTGTACCTGACAAAATTCAAAAGGCTCTTGGTACTAACGATATTACAAAAGAAATTTCTGAACATATTAAAGACCACCAAAGCATGTTCTTCATTGGTCGTGGAATTGACTATCCACTTTGCCTTGAAGGTTCACTTAAGCTTAAAGAAATTTCTTATATTCACTGCGAGGGCTATGGTGCCGGCGAACTTAAGCACGGTACAATTTCACTTATTGAAAATGGCACAGCCGTTGTAGCTATTGGCACAGATGATGCGCTTCTCGGCAAAATGATTTCTAATATTAAAGAAGTTAGAGCGCGTGGTGCTTGGGTAATTGCAATAGTTAAAGAAGGTACAAAGGGCATTGAAGAAGTTGCCGACAGAGTAATTTATGTCCCTGAAGTTTCTCGTTACCTTATGCCGTCAATGACAGTTGTTCCACTTCAGCTTTTAGCTTACCACACAACTGTTGCTAAGGGATATGATGTTGACAAGCCAAGAAATCTTGCAAAATCTGTTACAGTTGAGTAATTAAATAAATTTAGCGGTAGAGAAATCTACCGCTTATTTTTTTGTTTGTGTTTAATTTTCGTTTTGTTCGCCCATAATAATTTTGTACATAAAAAGTAAAGGAAGATTTATGTGCAATATAGTAAAGTTGAAATCTGCGGAATTAACACATCTACCCTTAAAGTTTTAACAGAAAAAGAGAAAACCGAACTTTTAATTAAAGCCAAAAATGGTGATAATTTTTCACGTCAAAAGCTAATTGAAGGAAATTTAAGGCTTGTCCTTTCAGTTGTTCAAAGATTTTCAAATCGAGGCGAAAATCCTGACGACCTTTTTCAAGTTGGGTGTATTGGGCTTATTAAATCAATAGACAATTTTGATGTAACTCAAAATGTTAAATTTTCAACCTATGCAGTGCCTATGATTATTGGCGAAATTCGAAGATATTTGCGAGATTACAACCCGATTCGTGTTAGCCGTTCGCTTCGTGACACAGCCTATCACGCGATGCAAGCTAAAGAGAGAATACAAAATGAATTTGGGCGTGATGCCACAGTTGAAGAAATAGCAAAAGAGCTTGACATAAAACCGACCGATGTTGTTTTAGCTCTTGAGTCAATTGTTGAGCCACTTTCGCTTTACGAGCCAGTTTACTCTGACGGTGGCGACACAATTTATGTTATGGACCAAGTTGGCGGAGCCGAAAGTGACGACGACTGGCTTAACGAAATTTCTATTAAAGAAACCATTAAAAATTTAGGCGAACGCGAAAAACAAATTTTAAGTCTTAGATTTATGCAAGGCAAAACGCAAATGGAGGTTGCCGAAGAAATTGGTATTTCACAAGCCCAGGTAAGCAGGCTTGAAAAAGGTGCATTAAAAAAGATAAAGGAAAATTAGGGACAGTTTTTGTCCCTTTTTGCATATAATATTATAATAAATATTTAGGGGGATAATATGAACTGTTTTATTACAGATATGCACGAAAAGGAAGTCATAAATCTTTGTGACGGCACTCGCCTTGGCAATGTTTGTGATGTTGAAATTGACACCTGCACGGGCTGTCTTGTGTCTGTTATAATTTATGGACGAAGCAAGTTTTTTGGCCTTTTCGGGCGTGAAGATGATATAAAAATTTGTTGGAATGAAATTAAAGTAATTGGCGATGATACTATTCTTGTTGACATTAAACTGCCGTCTTCTCAAAGTACTAGACGGTCGGGCGGGTTATTAGACTCGATTCTCGGCACAAGGACATAATGCTTGAAAAGAATAAATGGATATGGTACAATAAACTTGGAATTTGAAATTAGAGGTGTGAAAAATGGAAAAAATTAGAGTAAAACTTCACATTGGCGGAATTGACTATTACATCACTACTGACGAAACAGTAGAATACACCACTACTCTTGGCGACAAAATCGACAAGCGCATGACGGAAATTCTTCGTAGCAACTCTTTAATTACTGCAAACCAAGCTGCTGTTCTTACTGCGTTAGAGCTTGCAGATGAATTAGAGAAAACAAACTCTTCTACTGACAACTTACGCGCTCAAATTAAAGAATATCTTGACGAAGCTAACAAAGCAAAAAAAGAAAGAGATTTTTACAAGCGTGAGCTTGAACTTCACAAAGCTGAAGTTAGTTTCAAAAACGACCAAATAGACCTTTTTGCAGTTGCAAAAGATAACCAAGAAAATGATGCTGAAAACTGAGATTCTTGCCCCTGCTGGAAACGAAGAAGCACTTAAAGCGGCTGTGCTTTCAGGTGCTGATGCTGTTTATTTTGGTGTTGGCGACTTTAACGCAAGGCGTAATGCTTCTAACTTTTCATTAGATGGGCTAAAAAGTACAATTGAATATTGTCATTCAAGGGGTGTTAAGGTACATATTACTCTTAACACCCTTATAAAAGATACTGAGCTTTCAAAGGTAGCTGACACTGTCACAAAAATTTGTGAAGCTGGCGCTGACGCTTTAATTATTCAAGACCTAGGTGTTGCAAGACTGGTTCACACAGTTTGCCCCACTATTGAAATGCACGCAAGTACACAAATGACCGTTGGCACTAAAGACGGCCTTAAAATGCTTAAAGAAATGGGATTTAGCCGTGCTGTTTTACCCCGTGAGCTTTCGTTTGACGAGATAAAAGATTTAGCCAAAGACTCCCCTATTGACCTTGAAATGTTTATTCATGGTGCGCTTTGCATGTGTGTTTCAGGTCAATGCCTTATGAGTGCAACTCTTGGTTCACGAAGTGGCAACAGAGGGCTTTGTGCACAGCCTTGCCGACTTCCATTCAAGGTAGCTTATGGCACTGGCCACGACTTAAGCCTTAAAGATTTATCACTTATTGAGCATATTCCTGAGCTTGCAGAGCTTGGAATTGCATCATTCAAAATTGAAGGCCGAATGAAACGCCCTGAATATGTTAGTGCTGCTGTTACTGCTTGTAAAGCTGCCATCAATGGTACATACAATTTTCAATATGAAGCAGATTTACAAAATCTTTTCTCGCGTTCAGGCTTTACCGATGGTTACTTTAAGGGCGAGCTTGGAAAATCTATGTTCGGCTATCGCGAAAAAGAAAATGTTCAATCTGCAACAAAAGAACTTTTAGATAAATATGCAAAGCTCTATGAAAAAGAAAAGCCAAGATTTAACCTTTCACTTACATTTAATGGAGAAATTGGCAAGCACGCCACACTTTTAGCAAAGTGTAATGGCAAAAGCGTTACTGTTTCAAGCGAAAATGTTTGTGAAGAGCCTATAAACAGGCCAATTAGTGCTGAACGAATTATTGAAGCACTAAAAAAATGTGGCGGAACACAATTTGAAGCTACCGAAATTTGTGTTGACGAGAATATAGACTACACTCTCCCAGTTTCTCAAATTAACCTTATGAGAAGAGAAGCACTGGACAAGCTTTCAAAACTTATTTTTGAAATTGAAGAGCGTACTATTTACCCAGCACCAAGGCACACATCAATTCCGGCTAAGAATTCAAATGAAATTTACTGCCGTTTTGACAGCGTTAATAATATTCCAAAAAATCTTGATGCCGATTTAATTTTTGTTCCAATTACTACTGATGACGAACTTGTAAAAGCAAATGGATATGGACTTGAACTTCCACATGGAATGTTTGGAAATGCCGAAAAAGCCGAAAAGCTACTTTCTAAATCTTCTGCAAAAGTTGTTTTATGTCATACTCTTGACGCTGTCGCAATTGCTAAAAAATGTGGCAAACGAATTGTCGCTTCGCCGTCACTTAATATACTTAATTCGCTTTCAACTGACGAAGCAAAAGCACTCAAGGTAAGCGAAATGATTATTTCTTGTGAATGCGGACTTGAACTTGCTAATAAAATGTCTGCACCAATTAAAAAAGGTGTTTTCGTTTATGGTCGAATACCTTTAATGCTTACTCGCAACTGTCCAATAAAAAATGGTAAAACTTGTGACGAGTGCAAAAGGCAAAGCAATATTGTTGACCGAAAAGGGATTTCGTTCCCCATTCGTTGCAATATGGGTTATTCAGAAATTCTTAATTCACGACCTGTTTACATGGCAGACAGATTAAACGAAATTAAAAATAATGATTTTATTTTTCTTTACTTTACAACTGAATCAAAGGAAGAAAGTTTAGATATTATAAACTCATATTATGAAGAAAAAAGCCCTACGGGCGAGTTTACCCGTGGACTTCTTTACAGAGGTGTTGAATAATGGAACTTAAAATTAAAAAGCTTAAGGAAAATGCAACTATTCCTACTCGTGGCACAGATGGTGCGGCTGGTTTTGACCTTTATGCTTGTATTGAAAAGCCTTTAACATTAAATCAGGGCGACACAGCACTTATTCCTACTGGAATTGCAATAGCAGTACCTAATGGATACGCCGCATTTATTCACTCGCGTTCAGGGCTTAGTGTTAAGCGTGGAATTTGCTTGCTTAATTCTGTTGGTGTTGTTGACAGCGACTACCGTGGCGAAGTTTGCGTTGGTGTTATTAAGGCTACAAAAGAGCCTTACACTATTGAGCCAAACGAAAGAATTGCCCAAATGGTAATTAAGCCAGTTGAAATTCCAACACTTGTTGAATGTGAAGAGCTTGACGAAACCGAAAGAGGCGCTGGTGGATTTGGTTCTACTGGTACAAAATAGTAGTCAACATATAAAGAAAAGGGATACCATAGCGGTATCCCTTTTTCTATGCAATTATGTAGTTAATATACTACGAGCCGAAAGCAATGAAGTATTGTGGAAAAAGAAACTATTTTAATTCTTCGTACATAGTTGAGGCTGACTGCTTTGTTGCATATTCAGTAACTGTCAGCACTTTATATTTGCTAATTTTTTCGCCAAAACGAATTTCTAATATGTCCCCTTCTTTTACATCGTACGATGCTTTTACAACCTTGCCACTAACAGACACATGACCTGCGTCACAAACTTCATTAGCAACAGTACGGCGCTTAATTATGCGGGAAACTTTTAAGTATTTATCTAAACGCATATTTTCTCCTAATAAAAAAAGAAACGGGGAGCTTAAAGCTCCCCGAACTTTTTAACTGAAAAATCAATTATTTAACAGCTGCTTTGAGAGCTGCGCCTGCTTTGAAAGCTGGAACCTTTGTTGCAGGAACTTTAATTGTAGCACCTGTCTTTGGGTTGCGAGCTTCTTTAGCTGCACGAGCGCGAACTTCGAATGTACCGAAGCCGATGAGCTGAACTTTGTCGCCAGCCTTAAGAGCGTCTGTTACTGATTCGATAACAGCTGCAACTGCCTTGTCAGCATCTTTCTTTGAAATTTCTGCTTTTGCAGCAACTGCTGCAACGAGTTCTGTCTTATTCATTGTGAATTCCTCCAATAAAAATTTTTCTCTTTATCTCCTAAAGGATTAATCCTTTTTTGAAGCCTTAGCAATATCCCAGAGCTTGTCCAGCTCTTCTAAACTTGCAGATTTCATATCAATTCCACGCTCTGCTGCAAGCTTTTCAACAACGGCAAATCGGGAAATGAACTTGTCCGTCGCGTTTGTTAAGCACTCTTCACTGTCGCAACCAATAAATCTTGAAACATTAACAACAGAGAAAAGTAAATCGCCAAACTCTTCTTTAATATCTTTTTCGTTGCCTTCATCAATTGCTTCTTGAAGCTCAACAAGCTCTTCAGCTACTTTGTCAAATGCACCGGAAGCATCTTCCCAGTCAAAGCCAACCTTACGCGCCTTATTTTGAACTTTGTCAGCTCTCATAAGTGCTGGGAACTCGCGCGGAATACTGAGCATTGAATCAGTTTGAGTTTTTTGATTTTTAGAATTTTTCTTAATAGCGTCCCAGTTTGTTAGCACCTCACCAGTGCCACTAACAGTAACTTCGCCAAAAACGTGGGGATGACGCTCAATAAGCTTTTTGCAAATACCGTCTGCAACATCGTTAATATTGAAAACACCTTTTTCAGTTTCCATTTCGGAATGAAGTGTAACCTGTAAAAGAACGTCGCCAAGCTCTTCACAAAGCATTTCAGGGCTTTGCTTATTAATGGCTTCAATTACTTCGTAGGTTTCTTCAATAAAATCGCGACGAATGCTTTCGTGAGTTTGTTCTCTGTCCCAAGGGCAACCGCCTGGAGAACGAAGAATATGCGTAATCTCTACAAGGTCATTAAAATCATAATTCTGTTTGAAAACGAAACCTTCTACCATTACGCTCACCTTTCAAAATATGTATATATTTTAACCTATAAATCCATATTTTGCAAGCACTTTTGCCAATTTTTCTCCCTTTGGAAGCATAATTATATCATCTTTTGCTATTCCTT
>JAZUGZ010000032.1:0-11594 GCA_045641425.1 Candidatus Fimenecus sp. | reverse complement strand
CCAATTGCACCTTCAACAGTCTTTTTAGGGCTAATTTTAGGGCAAAGCTTATGCTTACCCAAAAAGCTACCTGCAAAATAAGCACAAACATCAGTAATCCAAGCACAGAACATTGTGAAAAGAATTAAAAATACACAATGTGATTTTTCTTCAGGATAATACTGATTATCTAAAAAGAAATAAGCGTATCTTGTTATAGCAAAAGGAATTAAAAATGACATTAAAACTGAAATTGCAACCTTGTCAAACTTCAAATCTTCAAAATCAGTAAGCATTATAAACAAAGCGACTAATGCATACATTAAAGACAAGTTTAAGGTGTTAGAAACTAAAAAGTTATATCCTGTTTCCCAAAACAGTTTGAAAAAATATAAAACTGAAAATGAGGATGCAGCAATATATGTTAAAGCCTTAAATGGAATGTTTTTAATGCCAACAGCGTGGTTAATTTCATACATAGTCATTATGCTAAGTACAAGTGTTGCCAATGGCAAGGTAAATGGAACAGTGGCTATTAGCCAAACCGCCGCTATACCTGCTAAAGCACATAAAATGCCAGCAATTACTTTCTTTTTCATGATATAAAATATCCTCTCAAATTTTTATAAAATTATACTCCGCCGAAACGTCTATTGCGCTTTTCAAATTCTTTAAGTGCTTCGACAAAATCTTCCTCTGTAAAATCAGGCCACAAAACATTTGAAAACCAAAGCTCAGAATAAGCAGACTGATAGGTCAAAAAGTTTGAAAGTCTTTGTTCGCCGCTTGGGCGAATAATTAGGTCAGGATCTGGAAGATTTTTGGTGTAAAGATATTCTGAAATTGTTTCTTCAGTAATATCGCTTGAGTCCATTTCGCCATTCTTAACTTTTTCTGCAATTTCTTTGACAGCACTTGCAATTTCGTGCCTGCCACCATAGTTAATGGCAATGTTAAGAACAACTCGTGATTTGTCACTGCTAATTGACTCAATGTGGTTCATCATAGCGACAATATCCTCAGGAATACCTGATTTGTCACCGATAAATCTAAGAGTAATACCCTTTTCTTCATTTTCACTTGAACGCTCGTCAGCCTCTCTTAAATATTCACGGAAAAGCTCCATAATAGCGTTAACTTCTTCTTGTGGCCTTTTCCAGTTTTCTGTTGAGAAAGCGTAGAACGTAAGGCATTTAACACCAACATCGGCTGCAAATTCGCCGATTTTGCGAAATGTCTTTGCTCCTTCAATATGGCCCTTGTAGCGAGGCAAATCTCTTTCCTTTGCCCACCTACCATTACCATCCATAATAATTCCAACGTGTTTTGGAAGAACGGAAAATTCAGGAATATTTTTCATATTTGTTTCAAATGCATTTATGGGCAGCACTCGGCCACCCATAAAAGTTATATCTCCATAATTTCTTTTTCTTTTACTGCTGAAGCGTCTTCAGTTTTCTTTACGAACTCATCTGTAATTTTCTGAATTTTTGTTTCAGCGTTTTTCTGGTCGTCCTCAGTAATTTCGTTTGCCTTTTTAAGAGCTTTAATCTGGTCAATAGCATCACGGCGAATGTTACGGATTTTAACCTTGCATTCTTCGCCCATTGCTTTAACGTCTTTTGAAAGCTCGCGTCTTCTTTCTTCAGTAAGTGGTGGGAAAGTAAGACGAATTGTTCTACCATCGTTCATTGGGTTAATGCCGATGTCTGATGTTTGAATAGCCTTTTCAATTGGCTTAATTGTTGAAGCATCCCATGGCTGAATTACAAGAATTCTACCTTCTTGAACTGAAACAGCAGCCATCTGCTGAACAGGTGTTGGAACACCATAATAATCAACCATTACTTTGTCAAGTACCGCTGAAGAAGCACGGCCAGCACGCATACCAGCATACTCATGCTCTAAAGCACCAAGTGACTTTTCCATTTTTTCTCTCATTGTTGCAAAAACTTTTTCCATGTGTTTTACTCCTCTACACAAAGTGTTCCGATTTTTTCGCCTAACGCACCCTTAACCATATTTTCAGGTTCATTAAGGTTGAAAACAAGAATCGGTATGTTGTTGTCATGACAAAGGGATGCGGCTGTACTATCCATAACCTTAAGCCCTTTGTTAAGAATATCTTGCTGGGTAATAACATCAAACTTAACTGCATCTGCGAATTTGTTAGGGTCTTTATCGTAAACGCCGTCAACATTTGTTGCTTTGAAAATAATGTCTGCACTGATTTCTGCTGCACGAAGTGCCGCACCAGTGTCAGTTGAGAAGAATGGGCAACCTGTACCACAACCAAAAATTACAATTTTGCCGTCTTCAAGGTGAGCAACTGCTCTGTCCTTCTTAAAAGGCTCTGCAATTCGTGGCATATCAAGAGCTGTTTGAACAACTGCCTCAACACCTAAAGATTCAAGTGTGTCTGCAAGTGCTAAAGAGTTCATAACAGTTGCAAGCATACCAATGTGGTCTGCTCTTGTTCTGTCCATATCTCCGCTTGATCTACCTCTCCAGAAGTTACCGCCGCCAACTACAATAGCAACCTGAACTCCTAAATCTGCAAGGTGCTTAACTGAAGCACAAACACTATTTACAACGTTAAAATCGAATCCGTGGCCCTTGTCGCCAGCAAGTACTTCGCCGCTAAGCTTCAAGAGAATTCTTTTATATTTTGGTTCCAAAAAGAACACCTCCAAAAATACATAATTGTTGTATTATATTTCCATTATATTTTACATTAAAATAGCCCTTATGTAAAGAGATTTTACAGATTTTTTGGCGTTGTATTTTTACATTTTTATTATTGACTAAAGGCACTCTAAATTATATAATTATTTTATATTTTATGTGGGGGAATTTTAATGAGCAACACACAATTTGATGTTGATATTATCTGCCTTAAATTCTCGCTTTCAGGCGAGCTTGTTTCTTGCAAAGAATTTGGAAATGGTAACATTAACGGCACCTATATTCTTGAATTTTTAGAAAAAGGCGAAAAAGCAAAATACACTCTTCAAAGCATAAATACAGAGGTTTTCAAAAAGCCGTATGAGTTAATGCAAAACCTTGCAGGAGTTACTGCACACATAAAAAAATATTACGAATCCCGTCACATTGATGCATCTCGCAGGACACTTGAATTTTTACCATGTGACGACGGCAAATATTGCTTCTGTGATGAAAGTGGAAAATATTGGCGAGTTTACAAGTTTGTTGATGATGTTTATACTTGTGAAACCATTGATAGTGCTGAAATTTTCTGCGAAGCCGGTCGTAGCTTTGGCGAATTTCAAAATGTTTTAAGTAGTTATGACGTTTCAACACTTTTTGACACAATTCCCGACTTTCACAACACAGCCAAGCGTTTTGAAGCGTTTAACAAAGCTGTAAAGGAGAATAAATCTGGAAGGCTCCACAATGTCAAAGATGAAGTTCAATTTGTTCTTGACCGAGAAAACGACACGCATATTTTAACAGATTTAATCGAAAAAGGCGAAATCCCAATTCATGTAACCCACAATGACACAAAGCTTAATAATATTCTTTTTGATAAAGAAACTGACAAAGGAATTTGCATAATTGACCTTGACACAGTAATGACCGGTCTTTCTCTTTATGATTTTGGCGACAGTATTCGTTCCGGTGCTAACAAAACCGCTGAAGACGACCCAAACACAGAAAATGTCGGAATTGACTTGAATTTATATGAAGCATTCACAAAAGGTTTTCTATCATCAGCCGGTAATGCTTTAACCGATATCGAGAAAGAATATCTTCCATTCTCGGCAAAGCTTTTAACGCTTGAATGTGGAATGAGATTTTTGACTGACTACTTAAATGGCGACACTTACTTTAAGGTCAATTACCCTGAACATAATCTTGACAGAACGCGAAATCAATTTGCTCTCGTTAAAGATATTGAGGACCACATAAGCGAAATGAAAGTAATTACTAAAAAATATTGTTAATCTTATTACAAAAAAGCAGGTTCAATGAACCTGCTTTTTTTATGTATTAAATTAAGAAAAATCGCATAATAAAATTATGTATCTTCTTTTAGTGCTGTAAGTGCAACAACCGCACAATAAACCTCTTTTGCACCTGCAATTTTAAGCACTCTTACACACTCGTTAAGTGTCGAACCAGTTGTTTTTATGTCGTCAATTAGCAAAATAGTTTTTCCTTTAACATCTGCATTTTCTTTTATTCCATAAGCCCCTGCAACATTTCCGTGTCTTGAAATTTCCCCGGAAATATGCTGAATCTCGGTTTCAAAATCCTTGGTCAACACATTATTAACGGGTATCTTCAAAATTTTTGAAACATCTTTAGCAATTAGCTCTGCTGGGTTATAAGCACGTTTTCGATTTTGCTTTTTGCTAAATGGAACAAAGTCAATAAAATCAAAAGAAATATCTCCAAAATCAGTATTTACTGAAGTCGCAATATCTTTTGCCAACGCTTTTGAAATGTAAAATTTATCATTAAATTTGAAATTTTTAATAGACTTTTCGATACAGTCCTCATAATAAAACGGAGCTGTAATTCCATCATATCTATTCTTCGCATTTTTACAGCTACAACGACTCTTTTCAACACCGCAAGCTTTACATTTTTCGCCAGAAATTTTAGGCAAATTCGCTTTACAATCTGGGCAAATTTTTTCATTATATTTTATTATGTCACCGCAATATTTACAGCGGTCAGTAAAAAGTAAATACAAAATAAAATCCTTAAGCAAAACAATCACCAAATAAAGTTTACCACGTCCTTACAGTTTTGTCATCTTTTCCTTTAATTTTCAAAGCATATTTTTACAAAAATCGACAAAAATATCTTTGAAAAAGGAGGATTAAAATGGCAGATAAAATCGGAAAACAATCATATTTATTACATTCAAAGCCATCAATAAGTGGTTACGCTGCCGTTGTCGGCAAAAACGAAGGTCAAGGCCCTTTAGCAGAAGAATTTGACTATATTTTTGACGACGATTCAATCAATGGAAGTGCTTCTTTTGAAAAGGCTGAAAGCGCCCTTCAAAGAGAAGCCGTAACAAGAGCAGTTACAAAGTCAGGTCTTTGCTTTGATGATGTTGACGTAATTATGGGTGGCGACCTTTTGAACCAATGCATCGGTACAACTTTTGGCATAAAAGAAATGAATATGCCATTCATTGGTCTTTATGGTGCATGCTCAACAATGGCACTTTCGCTTGGTATTGCTTCAACCTTTATTGATGCAGGTGCTATGAAAAATGCGGTAGTCACAACATCGTCACACTTTGCTTCAGCAGAAAGGCAGTTTAGAATGCCACTTGAATATGGTGGGCAAAGAACACCAACTGCACAGCGAACAGCAACGGCGGCTGGTGCTTCACTTTTAACACCGCCTAAAAAGAATACACCATCTATAACTGCGGTAATTTTCGGCAAAATTACTGACCTTGATATTAAAGACCCTAATAATATGGGTGCGGCAATGGCACCAGCCGCAGCTGATACAATTGCTCGTTTCCTTAAAGACACCGAAACAAAGCCATCTGACTACGATTTAATTTTAACTGGTGACCTTGGAAAAGTTGGCAAAGAGCTTTTAATTGAACTTTTGTTAAAAGACGAGAACATTGATATTTCAAGCGTGCATGATGATTGCGGACTGTTAATTTACGATATGGAAAAGCAAGATGTTCACGCTGGTGGTTCGGGTTGTGGTTGTTCAGGTGCGGTGGTAAATTCTTATATAATTCGAAGAATGATGTCTGGCGAGCTTAAAAATGTATTATTCGTAGGTACTGGTGCACTTTTGTCGGCGACATCAAGTCTTCAAGGCGACAGTATTCCTGGCATTGCTCACGGAGTACTAATAACTATGGAGGAATAAAAATGGGAAATGACGTTAATACTATTCTTAACATGGCAAAGGCACTACGCCTTTTAGGATTCATGGAAACGGCACTGACCGTTGGGATAATAGCCTTTACCGTTTTCAGAATTCTTATGAGCGCAAAAGAAATTAGAGAATAACAAAAAGCCGACTACAAAAGTAGTCGGCTAAAATTTTGCTTTTATTAAAATTATGCTTTGTTAGCTGAACCAAAGAGTTCGATCTTTTCACGAACACAAGCCTTAATTGCTTCTGCACCTGGTGCTAAAAGCTTTCTTGGGTCAAAGCCCTTGCCTTCAAGGTCTTTACCTGCTTCAATATACTTTCTTGTAGCTTCTTGGAATGCAAGCTGGCATTCTGTATTAACGTTAATCTTTGAAACGCCAAGTGAAATTGCCTTTTTAATCATGTCTGCTGGAATACCAGTACCGCCGTGAAGAACTAAAGGCATTGTGCCTGTCTTTTCCTGAACTGCTGCAAGTGTTTCAAATGAAAGACCTGCCCAGTTTGCTGGGTACTTACCGTGAATGTTACCAATACCTGCTGCAAGCATTGTAACACCAAGGTCAGCAATCATCTTGCATTCGTTAGGGTCAGCACATTCGCCAGCACCAACCACGCCGTCTTCTTCGCCACCGATTGAACCAACTTCAGCTTCAATTGAAAGACCCTTTTCGTTACAAATTGCAACTAATTCCTTTGTCTTTTCAATGTTTTCGTCGATTGGGTAGTGAGAACCGTCAAACATAACTGAGCTAAAACCAGCTGCGATGCAAGCCTTTGCACCTTCATAAGAACCGTGGTCAAGGTGAAGAGCAACAGGAACTGTAATTTTAAGTTCTTCAAGCATACCGTTAACCATGCCTACAACTGTTTTGTAGCCACACATATATTTACCTGCACCCTCAGAAACACCAAGGATAACTGGAGATTTCATTTCCTCAGCAGTGAGAAGAATTGACTTAGTCCATTCAAGGTTATTGATATTGAACTGACCTACTGCGTAATGGCCTTCTTTTGCTTTTGTAAGCATTTCTTTTGCATTTACTAATGGCATAATTATCCACTCCTTAAAAAAATTCGTATATATTATACATTAGCGTTCCCTAAAAGTCAACAAATTAACAAATAATCACACTGCCGAATACAATAAACAGAGGTGATTATTTTGGAAAAATATTATTCGTCTGTTTTAACGCCGTCAGGACTTTTGTGCTACTTCAAAGTTCTATGTGCAAAGCACCCCAAAGCCAAATTTTACATAATAAACGACGGCACAGATTTTGAGCGTGCCATATTTTTTGATGAATTAAATAAAAAACTACGCGGATTTAACTTAACTCAATTCTTTCCGTTTTTTGATGAAGCTCTAAACGGAATCTACATAAAAAATCTTGACACTTTTATTCTTGCAGATAGTGTTTTCAGTAAAGCTTGCCCGCTTTCATTAGGCCTTTGCGAAAAAGCTATATCACTTTCAAGACCTATAAAAATTACATCTTCAGAAAAGACCGAAATTTCAAAGCACTTTTTAGAAGAAAAAAATAATTATCAAAAGGCTGTTTCGCTTTTACGCTTGGCGTCCTGCTGTAAAGAAAATCGCAACGCATTATTCTCTGACTACCTTTCAGACGACAGAGCCATAAATGCTATTGGCAGAATACTTAAAAAAATTCCGCTTGGAGTAAAAAAAGGTAAACCTGAAGTTAAATTTTACTCGGCCTTAACGCCACTTGGCATTCACACACAATGGGACACCATTTTTAGAAATTTTGACACAGTAATTGAACTTCAAGACAACGACGCATTTTCCTCTGCCATAATTATAGGTGTTATTCGTGACAGACTCATTTCAGGTCATGAAGAATTTACTCTTTCCCCAAGTCTTTTTCACAGAACGATTCCGCAAATAATAACCATTCCACAAAGTGGAGTCGCCATTATTCGTGCAGATGAAAACCATATTCTTCCATTTGCCCCAACCCATCGAATCAATACCGAAAAATTTGTTTCACTACCTAAAGCTGTAAAAAATAAAGCTGAGCTATTAAAAGAGGCCGAAAACAACTATTTAGAAAATGCCGTTACCTGTATTTATGAAGGCTTTGACAACAGGCAAAAGCGAAATAAAATTCTTTTGCCATATTGTAATATACAAAATGCTAAAGAAACGGCAGAAAATATATTTAATGAAATTACGGCATAAAAAAGCCACTCTGGGGCGGTTTCAGATAGGGAGAAATAGATTTTTTGAGGAATAAATCCCCTTATACTTCGCCAAAAACCTTGACATACGCCAGTATGCCTGCAATTTTTGGCTTCGTCTAAGATGAATTTCTTCTCACAAAAAATTGCAAAGCACCCAGAAATACAAAGATTTTTGTTTAAGAACAATGAATAAACCCCACAGCATACTGTCGTATGTTGTGGGGTTTTGAAGTAGTAATTATCAAAAAGATTGTATTTATGGGCTGTTTATCCCTATCTGAAGCCGCCCTTGGGTGGCTTAATTTTAATTAGTCGTTTGTGTATGGGAGAAGAGCGATCTGTCTAGCTCTTTTAATAGCTGTTGTGAGCTCTCTCTGGTGATAAGCACAAGTACCTGTTACACGACGAGGAAGGATCTTTGCTCTGTCTGATGTGTAACGGCGAAGCTTTGCTGTATCTTTATAGTCGATTGTATCAACTTTTTCTACGCAGAAAGCGCAAACTTTCTTGCGTGGTTTTCTTGATGGTCTAGCACCTTTTTCGTATGCCATTGTCAATTCCTCCTATTAGAATAAATCAGAATGGAAGTCCTTCGTCGTCATCTGCGCCGAAAGGAAATCCTTGAGAATCATCGGGTAAAACCGAGAAGCTGCCTGCATCTGCACTCTGGTATGAAACAGCAGGAGCAGCTGCTTGTGGCTGACTAAAGCCACCATTGCCACTTTCACTCTTGCTACCGCAGAATGAAACATTGTCAGCAACAATCTCAACAGCGGTACGTTTATTACCGTTTTTATCTTCATAGTTACGTGTCTGAATTGAACCCTGAACTGCAATCATTTGACCCTTCTGGAAGAAGCGTGTAACAAAATCTGCAGTGCCACGCCATGCAACAACATTGATGAAGTCAGTTTGTCTTTCTTCCCCTGGTTTTGCATAGTTACGGTCAACAGCAACTGTAAAAGAAGTAACGGAATTGCCTGTACCTGTTGTACGAAGCTCTGGAGTAGCAGTAAGTCTACCCATAATAACTGCACAGTTTAACATAGCCTTTACCTCCGATTACTTCTTAATGATTAATGTACGAAGTACACCGTCTGTGATTTTTGCAATACGGTCAAGCTCTGCTGGGAACTCTGCTGCACTTTCAAAGTTGTAAAGTACATAGTAGCCCTCTGCCTGGTCGTCAATAAGGTAAGCAAGCTTTCTCTTACCCCACTCATCAACGCTTTCAAGAGTGCCGTTTGCTTCGATGAGAGCCTTGAACTTTTCGTTAAGCTCTGCTGCCTTTTCGTCGCCTGCTGCAACTGAAAAAACAAAAATCGATTCGTATTTTGACATCTTTTTGCACCTCCTTATGGACTTTGCCCCTTATTTTCCTTAAGGGGAAGGATTGCCGAAAACTTTTCGGCGGATAAAAATTATACCAATACAAGACCAAAAAGTCAAGTATTTATTTAACCTATTTTAATCTTTTTGCTATCTTCCAATTTTTTTGCTCTACGCATTTCGCGTCTTCTTCTAAAGCTAACACGCTCTTGGTATTCGCCTGTGTCACACTTTTCAACAATTACCAAAAACATAGTAATAAGCATTAAATATGGAAGTGGGCAGAAAATTCCTGGGTTAACAAGTGACATAAGCTCAAGCCCAGCATAAGAAATGAACACTGTAATGTTAAATAGTGTTACCTTACGCCAAAGAAGAATATTTCTACGAATAAATTGATATAAAAATGCAATTATACCCAGTGAGCCAAATGACGCTGCAATTTGAATTGGCTCGCAGTGGTACCAGCAAAGTGAAAATTCCTTTGACGGATGCACGTCACGGTTACCCATATAACCAAGCCCCGTGCCAAAGAACGGATGTGTTAAAAAGTCGTTAATTCCCCTTGCACAGTGAATTGCACGAACCTCTGACGACTCGCCAATAAGAAAATCACTTACAGCTGTAAAAAGTCTGTTAAATGTATATCCAAAAAATTCAATAAACTGACGTGAAAAAATCAGCAAAGCAAAAAGAACGCATGCACAAATAAAAAGGTATGCAATTCTACGGCGTCTGTCATAAAGAATATACATAACTATACACATTAAAAGCTCAATTGCTCCAAAAACAAGACCACCGCGTGAGCCTGTTAAAAGAATAGCGAAAAAGTAAAGAAAGCCCAGCACCGTTGCAAATGATTTTCTGCTAGCGAGGAAAAATGCAAACGGCATACAAAGCATTAAAAGTGTTGAAAGGTTATTTCTCCATTGAAGATATAAAAGGCCTTTTTCTGCTATAACCTGATTTATGTTTATTATATAATAGGAAATTACCATAAACGAACCAAACACACCGGCAATTACCATTATTTTCGTAAGCATATTTATAAGTGAATATTCTTTTTTTATTTCGATATTCGCATAGAAAAGCAAATAAAGGAACACCATTCCAAATCCAAGACCTAACATGTGGTAAATTGAAGTTGGTGCAAAATATTCTTGCTTTGAAATGAAGCCAATTCCACCAAGTATAATTGCAATTGATACAAAAGTCATAGCACCAAACTGTGTGCCTTTTATTTTAATTGGCTTCCAGTAAAAAATAAAATGAAGCAATAGGCAAGAAATAAGTGGAATACCAATTAGCTTATAACCCATAAATGTGTCGTATGAGTCATAGCAATGAATTGCCACCATAACCGTTAAAAGAAATGGTAACAAGGTTGCCATAAAATCATCACAAATCAAAAATATAACACCTACAATAAGGCCGAAAATAAGTGTTCCATAAACTTCAATCCCAAGTGTAGTAAATACCCCTGCAAATAGGCATAACATTATCATCCACTCTGTACTCAAAAAGAATGAGCGAATGTTTTTAAGGCTATTATTAAATTTTTCAGATTTAATGTTAAGCATAATAATACCCCTTTTAGCCATTATAAATTATAATCAAATCTTAAAGATTTTCAATAATTGTAACAAGAATTTAATAATTATTACAAAATATTTACAAAGCCAATTGTTGCACCCAAATTTTACTTGTGATATACTGAATTTATCAAACAATTGGAAGTGATTTGATGAATTTAACGGTAAATGAAATTTACAAAAGCTTTGGCGAAAAGAATGTACTTCGTGGAATTTCACTTTCAGCCCAAAGCGGTAAAGCACTTGGCATTTTAGGTCGTAATGGTGCTGGTAAAACAACACTCATTCGCATTATTATGCAGGTTTTTGATTCAGACGCAGGCGAAGTTTTACTTGATGGTAAAAAAATTGACCCATCAAAGGTTAAAATTGGCTATTTACCAGAAGAGCGTGGCCTTTATCCAAAGCAAAAAATAATGACGCAGCTTATTTATTTTGCAGAGCTTAAGGGTATTGACAAAAAGACAGCAAAGCAAACTGCTGAAAAATATTTAGCAGAGCTTCAAATGGAAAGCTATAAAAATGCGCGTCTTGACACACTATCAAAAGGTAATCAACAAAAAATTCAGCTTATTGCTGCACTTATTTCCGACCCAGACATAGTAA
>JAZUGZ010000031.1:0-4899 GCA_045641425.1 Candidatus Fimenecus sp. | reverse complement strand
ACTTGATGTAACTGTAAACAATTAAAAATCACAAAAAACAAGCGGTACTTTGTACCGCTTATTTTTTGCATAAAAATAACCCGCCCAAAATTTGAGCGGGTTTGTGTTTTTTATTAGTCAATTTCTGAAAGCTTAACTGGTCTGCCTTCATTAGCTGACTTTTCAGCAGCAAGAGCAATCTTAACTGACTGCATACCTGCGTGGATACCAACTGGTGTTTCTGTGTTGTTTATAACAGCATCACAGAATTCTCTAACTTCCTGTGAGAAGCTTTCCATATATCTTTCAAGGAAGAAGTAAAGTGGCTTTTCACCTGTTACACCGTCAGCTGTTGAAATAACTGCTGATGAAAGTGTATCGTTAGCTGTTGCAACCATACCCTTTGAACCGAAAAGCTCTGCTCTCTGGTCATAGCCATACATAGCCTGACGAGAGTTGTCAATAACTGCAAGAGCACCATTTGCCATTTTAAGTGAAATAATAGCTGTGTCGAAATCGCCATATTCACGGATTGATGGGTTGATAAGTGCATCAGCATAAACATAAAGCTCTTCAACATCGCTGTTTGTAAGGAAGCAAGCCATATCAAAATCATGAATTGTCATATCAAGGAAAATGCTTGCTGCACAGTAGCCAACTGGTGGAGCCTGTGGGTCACGAGATGTGATTTTAAGAATCTGTGCATCACCAATTTTACCTTCGTCATAAGCCTTACGAACTGCTGCGAAGTTGTGGTCAAAACGGCGGTTAAAGCCAACCTGGAATTTAACTTCTGGATGTGCTTTAAGAGCATCAGCGATTTCTACGATTTTGTCAGTTGTGTTTGCAAGTGGCTTTTCGCAGAAAACATGCTTGCCAGCTTCGATTGCTTCAATAGAAATTGGTGCGTGTGTGTCAGTTGATGAGCAAACAAGAACTGCATCAATTTCAGGGTCATTGATGATTTCTTTATAATCCTTGTAAACTTTTTCAACGCCAAATGACTTGATGAAGCTTTCTGTTTCATCATTCATAAATGGGTCTGCCATTGCTACAACAGTAGCATTTTTAACATTGTAAGAGATTGATTCAAGGTGGACTTTACCGATACGGCCAGCACCAATAATACCAATTTTTAACATGAGTGTTACCTCCAATATTTAATATTTTCGGGACGGGGTGGAACCCGTCCCCTACATTTTTATAAAACCTTTTGTGAATTTCGAGAAAAAATTTCGTAAGACAAGGCTTGCAAAATCTCTATAATTTTGAGCTATTTTTTGTTAGGCGAGGCGTGTCAACGAAGCAATATGTGGATATTGCGAGTTGGCAGAACGAAGCATAACGGAAAAAGAGCCGAAATTAAATTGTGCCGTCCCATGTAGATACATTTGTACTTGTAGCTTCTTCTTCGTCAAACCAGTGAGTTGTAACAGCCTTTGACTCTGTGAAGAATCTGTAAGCATCCTTACCAAGGCAGTGAAGGTCGCCAAAGAATGACTGCTTATGACCTGAGAATGGGAAGAATCCAACTGGTACTGGAATACCAACATTGATACCAACCTGTCCACCGTCTGTAAAGCGAGCAAACTGACGTGCAAAGTAGCCGCTCTGTGTGTAAATAACAGAACCATTTGCATAAGGGTTGTCGTTCATCATCTTAAGGCCTTCTTCAAAGTTCTTGCAACGCTTAATGCAAAGAACTGGTCCGAAAACTTCGTCACGACCGATTGTCATATCGTCTGTAACATGGTCAAAAATTGTAGGACCAACAAAATAACCGTTTTCATAGCCTTCAACTACACAGTTTCTACCATCAAGAACGAGCTCTGCACCTTCTGCAACACCCTTGTCGATGTCAGCAAGAACTTCCTTATAGTGCTTTTCATAAGTAATTGGGCCGAGTTTTGAAGATTTATCCCAAGATGGGCCAACCTTAATCTGTGCAGCCTGTTTCTTAAGCTCTGCAACGAATTTATCAGCAATTGCTTCTTCAACAACACAGCATGAAAGAGCCATACAGCGCTGACCAGCACAGCCGTAAGCTGAGTTGATAACACCAGCAACTGTTCTCTCAAGAGCACAGTCAGCCATAACGAGTGCGTGGTTCTTAGCCTGGCAAAGAGCCTGACAACGCTTACCAGCAGCTGCTGCTCTTTGGTAAATCTTAAGACCAACTGGTGTTGAGCCTACGAATGTAATACCCTTAACATCTGGGTGGTCAAGAATTGTGTTGATTTCGTTTCTTGAGCAAGTAACGATATTGATAACACCGTCTGGAACACCTGCTTCTTTATAAATCTTTGCAAACATCATTGCTGTTTTTGGTGTAAGTGATGCTGCTTTAAGAACGATTGTATTACCACAAGCGATACATGTTGGAGCCATCCAGCCAAATGGAATCATTGCTGGGAAGTTAACTGGAACAATACCTGCAAATACGCCAAGTGGTTCACGATATTTAACTGTGTCGTAACCAGTTGAAGCATCCATAATGCTTTCGCCCATCATAAGTGATGGAACCTGAGTTGCAAGCTCTGTGCCTTCTTTAGCTTTGAGAACGTCGCCTTCAGCTTCGCCCCAAACCTTACCGTTTTCTTTAGCAACGCACATTGTGAGCTCTTCCATATTTTCAATAATAAGGTCACGAATCTTATAAAGAATTTGTGCTCTCTTAATTGCAGGAACTGCTCTCCAACCTGGGTATGCATTTTTTGCTGCTTCGATAGCTTCGAGAACTTCGTCATTTGTGCAGCAAGGAGCCTGACCTGTTACTTCGCCTGTTGATGGGTTGTGAAGGTCATACCAAGTGTCTGTTTTTGAATCACGGAATTCGCCGTTTACAAAATACTGTAATTTTTCAACTGCCATTTTATTTTTCTCCTTTTAGGAATTATTTACTTATTATAAACCAGCTTTTTCTCTGATATATGCACGAGCTTTAAGTGCATATTCAAATGGGTTTGCGATTGCTGGGTCCTGCTCTGCTTCAACAAGAACATAGCCTTCGTAACCAGTCTTTTCAAGAACTTCAAAGATAGGTGCGAAGTCGATGCAACCATCGCCAGGAACTGTGAAAGCACCTGCACGAACACCCTGAAGGAAGCTCATGTGATTCTCTTTAACCTTAGCTACAACCTCTGGACGAATGTCCTTAAGGTGTACGTGGCGGATACGGTCAGCATACTTATTAAGAACTGACATATAATCTTCACCACAGTAAGCAAGGTGGCCTGAGTCAAAGAGAAGTCCAAAGAGTTCTGGATCTGTGTTTTCCATCATTCTGTCAATTTCAGCTTCAGTTTGAACAACTGTGCCCATGTGATGGTGGAAGCAAAGCTTAATGCCCATATCTTTAGCAACTTTGCCGAGCTTATTGATGCCTGTGCAAAGCATATCCCACTCTTCGTCGTTCATAACATATTTATCGTCAAAGATTGACTTATCTGTACCCTGAATTGAATGGCCCTGCTCTGAAATGCCAACAACTTTAGCACCCATTTCTTTTAAGAAAGTGATATGCTCAATAAAGTCTTTTTCAACTTCTTCATAAGGCTTTGTTGTAAGGAATGATGAGAACCAAGCATTGCAAATCTGCATTCCACGAAGGTCAAGTGCCTTTTTAAGTACCTTTGTATCTCTTGGATACTTATTACCAACTTCACAGCCAGTAAATCCTGCAAGTGCCATTTCAGAAATGCACTGCTCAAATGTGTTTTCTGCACCAAGGTCTGGCATATCGTCATTTGTCCAAGCAATAGGTGCAATACCGAGTTTTACTTTGTCTTTGTTAAGCATATCAATATTTTCTCGCTTTCTCTTGATTTTCTTTTTTATTCAAATAAGCCTTTTGAACGGCTTCATTTTTAGATGTACTTGCAACACCAACATTCCACCAAGCACCGTAGCCGTCAGTCATTGACTTTGGTAAAACTTTGATGTCAATAAGTGTTGAAACTTCTTGTTTTTGTGAGTCAATAAGTGCAGCCTCAAGCTCTTCCATTGTTCTTGCTGTGTAAGTTTTAACGCCATAGCCACTTGCACATTTTGCGAAGTCAATTGGAACTAAGTCGCCTAAAAGGTCGCCCTTGTCATCACGGAAACGGAATTCAGTAGCCAAATTGCCAATACCATTTGACATTTCAAGGTTATTGATACAACCAAAACCGCTGTTATCGAAAAGAAGAACGTTGATTTTCTTCTTTTCCTGAATTGAAGTAATAAGCTCTGAGTGAAGCATTAAGTAACTACCATCGCCACACATTGCATAAACTTCCTTGTCTGGCTCTGCAAATTTAGAACCGAGAGCACCTGCAATTTCGTAACCCATGCAAGAGAAGCCGTATTCCATATTGTAAGAATAAAGACTATCTGAAGTCCACATTCTCTGAAGGTCGCCTGGAAGTGAACCAGCCGCACCTACGCAAATTGCATCAGCAGGGATAAGCTCACGAACCTTAGCAACAGCAGCAGTTTGAGTAATGATACCCATTTTCTCTGCAAATTCAGGAATTGTTCTTTCATCTCTTGCCTTAATAAGTGGCTCGAAATTTTCGTCATATTTATAATCAGCAAGTCGCTTGTATTCTTCTGCCCAACCCTTACGAGCATCAGCAATTTCAGTTGTATAAGCTGACTTGTAATTATTAGCTTTAAGAATTTCTGCAAGTGCTAAAAGACCAGCCTTTGCATCAGCAACAAGCTTAGTAGCACCGAGCTTATAAGCATCGAAACGAGATGTATTTATTGTAAGCACCTTTGCATCGCTACGGAAAAGTGATTTTGAACCAGTAGTAAAGTCTGAAAAACGAGTACCAACGCCCAAAATAACATCTGCTTCTTTTGCGATTACATTACCAGCTGAGTTACCAGTAACACCAAGACCGCCAAGGTTATATTCGTTACTACTATGGCAAGCTG
>JAZUGZ010000030.1:0-5989 GCA_045641425.1 Candidatus Fimenecus sp. | reverse complement strand
ACATGGCTACGATCCGACTTGAGTCTTTGTGTAAACGCCCATTTCAGCGCCACAAAGAAGAGCATATTGACCTTTCCAGCATTGAATTCGCCAGTCCTTACCCTTATAGGTAAAGTCACACTTAAAGGTTGTGTATTCCATATTAAAGTAGCTTGCAGCGGTGTCATAAGTACCGGTAAAGCCAAACTGTCTTTGCCAAGGATTCAAGTGTGTGTAGTACATATCTTGCTCTTCATCATAAACATAACCCGCCGAATTAAGAAGACGAACCATATCCTGTCTTGTAAGACCTGATGATGCGTTTGAGCTTTGTTCTACATTGCCATTACCATTTGAATTATTATTAGGTTTTGTTGTTTTTTCAACAGTGCTTGAGCTGTTTTTAGTAGTTGACTCGCCTGCCACAGTGGCATCCTCTTCAGTTGTTTCAGTTTCGTCACTTGGAAGAGTATATTCATTAAAATCTACAAGCTCGTCACTCGGAGCTTCAATTTCGCTTGGCTTTGTAGCAGAAGTTTCTTCTTCGTTATCTTTCTTGCCTGCACAGCTTGTAAAGCAACAAACAAAAACTGTTAACGCCAACAAAATTGCAATAAGTTTAGAAATTCTTGCTTTCATCATTTACCTCCAACTATTATTCTTTTACTCGTATATTATTGCACAAACTCCCCCTTTTGTCAACGAATTAAAGCCTTACCATACAATAAAAATCACTCTGTCTATTTTCTTTGGCTTATTGATTTTAGCTTCAATTTGTGTTATATTAAATTAAATATATTATTATTACATTTTAATAGGAGAAACCTATGAGTTTAGTTAGAGATGAAAGCTTATATAAAAGCGGCGAACAAAAAATAAATTGGGTTAAGGCGCACATGCCGGTGCTTAATAGTATTGAAGAAGATTTTATTAAAACAAAGCCTTTTTTAGGGCTTAAGGTTGCTCTTTCAATTCATCTTGAAGCAAAAACAGCTTATCTTTGCAAGGTTTTAGCTTCAGGCGGTGCCGAAATGTATGTTACAGGCTCAAATCCACTTTCAACACAAGACGATGTTGCAGCGGCACTTGTAAAAGCTGGTCTTAATGTTTTCGCTTGGTACAATGCCACTACTGATGAATATATGGACCATTTAAGAGAAGTTATTAGTGCTGGCCCAAACCTTATTATTGATGATGGTGGCGACCTTGTAAACTTAATTCATAACGAGTACCCAGAGCTTTTACCGAATGTTTTAGGCGGTTGTGAAGAAACAACAACCGGTATTATTCGCCTTGTTTCAATGGCAAAAGACGGTAAACTTCAGTTCCCAATGGTAGCTGTTAATAATGCAAAGTGCAAATATTTATTTGACAACCGTTATGGCACAGGCCAGTCAGTTTGGAACGGAATTAACCGCACAACTAACTTAATTGTTGCTGGTAAAACAGCTGTTGTTGCTGGCTATGGCTGGTGTGGTAAAGGTGTTGCAATGAGAGCAAAGGGCCTTTCAGCAAGGGTTATTGTTACTGAAATTGACCCAGTTAAAGCTATGGAAGCTCGAATGGACGGCTTTGATGTTATGCCAATGGAAGAAGCGGCAAAATATGGCGACTTTTTCGTAACTGTAACTGGCTGTAAAGATGTTATTACCGAAAAAGCATATAAAAATATGAAAGACGGCGCAATTCTTTGTAACGCCGGTCACTTTAATGTTGAAATAAATCTTCCTGAGCTTGAAAGTATGGCAGTTCGTATTTTCCCACAAAGACAAAATATTATGGGTTACGAAATGGCAGATGGTAGAGTTATTTCTGTTCTTGCTGAAGGCAGACTTGTAAATTTGGCCGCTGGCGATGGTCACCCTGCCGAAATTATGGATATGAGCTTTTCAATTCAAGCACTTTGTGCAGAATATATTGTTAAAAACGGCAATTCTCTTACTGTGGGCGTTAACGATGTTCCAGAAGAGATTGACAGAAAGGTAGCGTTGAGAAAGCTTCAAAGCTGGGGAACAGAAATTGACTTCCTTACAAAAGAGCAAGAAACTTATATCAACAGTTGGAATGTATAATGGATAATTTTAGATATACAAATGAGATTTGCCCAGTTTGTGGCAAACCATTTGAGCTTCAAGACGACATTGTAGTTTGTCCCCTTTGCGGCACTCCACACCACAGAGTGTGCTACAAAAATAACGGCGAGTGTGGCAATAGCGAAAAGCACAACGAGGGCTTTGTTTGGGAGCCAACCGAAAAAGAAGAAGCGCCAAAAGCTTCAATTGATGATAATGATAATAAAGCTTTTTCTCAAAAGCCTACATTTTTAGCCCCTGATATTGGAAATTCTCCAAATGCGATTTACAACCCATTATCCGCTTTCCCTAAAGAGCTTGAAGATGGCGTATCAACCGAAGATGTAGCAATAAGCACAAGCAAAGGTTATCTTACTTATCTTAAAAAATTCTTTTTAGCTAAAGCTGGTAAAAAGACTTTTAACTGGGCAGCATTTATTTTTGGTGCTTTTTGGTTTATCTACCGTAAAATGTATAAGCTTGGTGCTTGCCTTTTAGTAGTAACCTTGCTTTTATCATCAATACCTATGTTTATTCCTCAAAGTGCAAAATACATTGATGAATATTACACTGCAAGAGATAATTTAAGCAATGCCACTACCACAGAAGAGGTTGAGCAAATTTCTGACGATTTATTTGCTTCTGCTAAAAAGAATCCTGTGGGCGTTGCTATAAGTGTTGTTTTCTCTGTGCTTCAATTTGCTTTCTCTATTTATTTAGGATTTATTGCAGACAAAAAATACAAAGAGCATATAGTTAAAAATATTAAAGCTGTAAATTCAAAACCTGATGTTAATTCCGAAGAAATGTGCAAGATTTTGATTAAAAGTCTTGGTGGCACAAATTTGGGTATTGCAGCACTTTCATTTATAGGTATTCAAACAGTAAGTATGCTATTAAGTTATCTGGCAGATTCTATCATTCTCAAATAAAATTTTAGGAGATATATTATGAAAAAGATTACAAAAGCAATTATTCCAGCAGCAGGTCTTGGCACAAGAGTTTTGCCTGCTTCAAAATCTGTTCCAAAGGAAATGCTTAACATTGTTGACAAGCCTGCAATTCAGTATATTGTTGAAGAAGCAGTAGCAGCTGGCATTACCGATATTCTCATTATCACAAATCGTGGTAAGGGCGTAATGGAAGACCATTTTGACCATTCTTTTGAGCTTGAAGCAAACCTTAAGGGTAACGAGTCAAAAAAGAAGATTTACGAAGATGTTTTGTATCCATCAAACCTTGCAAACATTTACTTTATCCGTCAAAAAGAAACAAAGGGCCTTGCACATGCAATTGCTTGTGCTGAAAGCTTTATTGGGGATGAGCCTTTTGCAATTCTTTATGGCGATGATGTTATCGTATCTCCAGAAGGCAAACCAGTTATTGGTCAGCTTATGGACGCTTACGAAAAATATGGCGCTGGCTGTGTTGGTGTTAACGAAGTTCCAAGAGAAGATGTTCCAAAATATTGCACTCTTGATGTAACCCCACTTGAAGACAGAATTATGTCAGTTCACAACATTATTGAAAAGCCAACTCCTGAAGAAATTATTTCTTGCTATTCAATTCTCGGCCGTGTTGTAATGCCACCTGAAATTTTCCAGTATATTAAAGAAACAGAGCCAGACAAGAAAAGTGGCGAAGTTTACTTTACAGACTGTATGTTAAAACTCGCTGCTGACGGCAAGCTCAATGCAGTTGACTTTGAGGGTATTCGTTACGATATGGGTAATAAGCTCGGCATTATGAAAGCAAATGTTGAAGTTGCCCTTGACCATAAAGAAATCGGCGAAGATTTCAAAGCATATATCAAAGATTTAGCAGCAAAATTATAATTCTAATATATTTGATTATTAAAAGAAGTAAGCCTCCCTCTGACGAGGGAGGTGTCACGAATAAAATGAGTGACGGAGGGAGAGAAACATTACTACCCCTCAGTTTTTGTAAACAAAAACAGCTCCCCTAACAAGGGGAGCCTTTTTTTATTAAAAGTAATATTCTTTTTGTAGGGGCGGGTTTCCATGCCCGCCCGTTTTATAAATTTATTTTTTATTTTAATAACAAATTGAATTTGATGCTGCTGTCCGTAGGGTGCGATGCCCTCATCGCACCGAAAAGTTAATTTTGGGTAAAAACGGAACGCTGAAGGCAGCGTTCCCTACGAACAAATTTTTGAAAATTCCTTATACCAATTCAATTTTATGCTCAAAATATTGTTCTTGAAAATTTACTTGTTCTTCAATTTCACTTTCAGAGAACTTCACTCCACTCGGTGCAACAACCCACTTGTCCTCAACATCATCTATTCGATGAATAATTGCAATTAGTTCCCCAGTAAATGTATCAACTTTTTCATTTACTCCAAGCACATAAGCATCTTGCTCTTCGCCATCATTTGCAAAAAGTTCAGGAATATATCCATAGTTAACAGGATAATATAAATCTTTATGCTCTGGGTGGTATGTGCCAAGAGGTCTATCAATTTTAACATTTAACTTCATTTTTATATCTTCCCATCAATTTGTTTTAACTTTCCGTCTTTTTTAAGTCCGTCTAAAAACTCGTCAATTCGTTTGTTTACCTCGTTAACCTCTTCTAAAAATTCTCTCGCACTAACTCGCAAAACTCCTGCCCTAAGGACTGATAGCTGTATCATTCCGTCACTTGTAACAACTCTAACCTTTGAGTTTTTGCCGATTTCGCTAACTAATTTTTCAAGGTATGCGTCAGCGGTTTCATTCTCTTTGGTGTATGCAATATGCAAAGAGCCAATGTCGTACTTATGCCCAGGGTTTGGGCTCACTTTGTAAGCGTCAAACACCAAAACAACCTCTTGCTTTGTGTAAGCCGAGTAATTTGAAAGAATATTTATTAAAGTATTTCTCGCTAAATCAAGATTTTCATCTGCAAGGCGAGAAAGCTCATCCCAAGCGAAAATTACATTGTATCCGTCAACTAAAACATATCCCTTTTGCACGATGTCAAAATATTCTCTGTTTTTCTCGTTTGAAGAAGCTACACTTCCGCTATTTTTCGGCTTTGAATATTGTGGGCGTTTAATTGGCCCAAATTCTCGCTCCATAATCGCTTCCAATTCTTTTTCATCAATATGGAAATTGCGAGTATTAACTATTGGTATTTCATTTTCTTTTTTAAGGCACGATGAAAGGTGCATATACTCAGGCACCTTGTCCCATTTCACAGTAAATCCGCCACCGTGAGCGCAAAATACCGAGTCAGGAGTGTTTTGTAAATCACTTTCAGCATCATAGCCTATTTTTTCAACAATTTCATTTTCATTATGGCACTTGTCATATCCACAAACAGTTAAAGAAAGTTTACCCTTGCCAGAAGTGTATGAAGCAACCTCTGCCATATATCCATTCATTGTAACAACTGGTGCTGTGCCAGTAATTACTGCCATTTCGCCAAGGGTTTCAGGGGAATTTATGTTACCATTTTTAAGGCGAATGTCGGTCATCGCTCTGCCAATTTGCTCACTTGGTACAGTAAGCCTAAATTCATAATATGGCTCTAAAAGTACCGATTTTGCATTCATAAGTCCTTGCCTTACTGCTCTGTAAGTAGCTTCTCTAAAGTCGCCACCCTCGGTGTGCTTTTGGTGAGCCCTACCCGAAGCCAGAGTTATTTCCATATCGGTAATTGGCGAACCGGTTAAAACGCCTAAATGCTGTTTTTCCCTAAGATGAGTAATAATTAGTCTTTGCCAGTTTTTATCGAGTATGTCTTCACTGCAATTTGTCTTAAATTTAAGCCCTTTGCCTTTTTCGAGTGGTTTCAAAATCAAATGCACTTCGGCATAGTGCCTTAGTGGCTCAAAGTGACCAACGCCCTCAACTGTATCTTCGATAGTTTCTTTATATACAACCCTGCCAGATGTTAGCTTTGCCTCAATGCCAAATCGGTCGTAAATAATG
>JAZUGZ010000029.1:0-6673 GCA_045641425.1 Candidatus Fimenecus sp. | reverse complement strand
CATTATATTAAACGCCATACTTGACTCAACGCCCTTGTGCATTAAGTAAGTCATAATCGAGTCACGAGTACCAATAACCTCTGAAATTGTGCAAGTACCTTTTTTAATAAGCTCTTGTGCATTGCCAAGCCAAACGTCAGTACCATGTGAAAGGCCTGAAATCTGTAAAAGGTCAGAGAAAGTTTTTGGCTGTGACTCAATAAGCATACCACGAACAAAGTCTGTACCCATTTCAGGAATTGAAAGTGTACCTGTTTCAACACCAATGTCCTGTGGTGTTACGCCAAGTGCTTCAGGCGAAGTACAAAGACTAACAATTTTAGGGTCACAAACGTCAACATCCATAACAGGAATACCTGTTAAGTCTTCAAGGTGTTTGTAAAGTGTCGGCACATCGTGGCCGAGAATATCAAGCTTCAAAATTGTATCGTGAAGGAAATGGAAGTCGAAGTGAGTTGTTTCCATATCTGAGCTTGTATCATCGGCTGGGTACTGAACTGGCGTAAAGTCATAAACGTCATATTCATTAGGAACAACAACCATGCCGCCTGGGTGTTGGCTCGTTGTTCGCTTAATTCCAGTACAGCCCTTTGTAAGTCTATCTTCTTCGGCTCTTGTAACCTTAAGCCCACGCTCTTCAAGATATTTCTTAACAAAGCCATAAGCTGTTTTGTCAGCAACAGTACCAATTGTACCTGCCTTAAACACGTGAGAAGAACCGAAAAGTTCTTCGGTATATCTATGAGCTTTACCTTGATAATCGCCAGAGAAGTTAAGGTCAATATCTGGCGCTTTGTCACCGTGGAAGCCAAGGAATGTTTGGAACGGAATTTCGTGGCCGTCACGAACCATTTTAGTATTACATTCAGGGCAATCCTTAGGTGGCATATCAAATCCTGAGCCGTACTCGCCATGCAAGAAAAATTCTGTGTGTTTACACTTTGGGCAACGGTAGTGTGGAGCCAATGGGTTAACTTCTGAAATACCCGCCATAGTAGCAACGAATGATGAACCAACAGAACCTCGAGAACCAACATGGTAGCCATGTGCTTCAGAGTCCCAAACTAATTTTTGAGCGATAATATAAAGAACGGCAAATCCATGCTCAATAATTGATTCAAGCTCCATTGTAAGTCGGTCTGCAACATACTCAGGCACAGGGTCGCCATACCATTCTTTAGCTTTATCCCAACAAATTCTTCGAAGTTCTTCTTCACTGCCCTCAATTGATGGCTGGAAAGTACCTTTTGGAACAGGGCGAACCTGTTCAACCATATCAGCAATTTTATTTGTATTTTCAACAACAACCTCATAGGCTGTGTCTTCTCCAAGGTAAGCGAATTCTTCAAGCATTTCCTCAGTTGTTTTAAGGTAAAGTGGTGCTTGCATGTCAGCATCCTTAAAGCCTTGTCCTGCCATTAAAACTGCTCTAAAAATTGCATCTTCTTTATCCATAAAGTGAACGTCGCCAGTGGCAACAGTCATTTTACCAAGTGAGTCAGCAAGATGAACAATTTTTTTGTTAATCTCTTCAAGGTCAGCATTTGACTGAATGTGAGCATATTTGGGGTCATCAGAACGAATCATAAATTGGTTATTGCCATTTGGCTGAATTTCAAGATAATCGTAAAATTCTGCAATTTTTACTATTTCTTCTTCCGGTGCACCAAAAACAATACTTCTATAAAGCTCGCCTGCCTCACAAGCAGAGCCAATAATAAGACCTTCTCTAAACTCCATAATCTTTGAACGTGGCATTCTTGGTCTTTTATAAAAATAGTTAATGTTTGAAGTTGAAATAAGCTTATAAAGATTTTTAAGACCAACAGAATTTTTAACCAAGATAATAATATGGTAGCTTGGTAAATCTTTGTAAGACTTGTCCGGATTACCAATATCGTCAATAAGGTAACCCTCAACACCATAAATCACTTTAATATCTGTGCCATCTTTCGCTAGCTTTTCAGCCGCATTCATTGCATCTGGGTAGCCTTGAACATTACCATGGTCAGTAATTGCAATTGCTGTGTGACCCCAAGATGCGGCACGTTTTACAAGCTTGCCGGCATCGGTCATAGCGTCCATCTGTGACATATTTGTATGTAAATGAAGCTCAACACGCTTTTTAGGTGCGTTGTCTTGCTTTGTAATTTTCTTAACAGAGTTAACTGACGTTGCAGAAAGAATATTCTCGCCAGTAAACTTGTCATAAGTTACTCTGCCATAAATTACAACCGTCATATCATTTTTTATGGCATTTGTAAGTGATTTAATTTTTTCAGTTTCCTCAAAAATTTTAACTCCGTATGAATAGTCATCATCAGTAATATTAAATGTGACAATAGTGCTTCTTTTATCTCTTGTTTGGCGTGCATCAAGGTTAAAAACTCGACCCCAAACAGTTACAGCTCCGCTTTCAATATTAAGTTCACGAAGCTTTGTGATATTATTATAACGAACTTTGCTACCATAAAGTGGTTTAAGTGTTTCTAAATAAAGTGGAATACCCTCAAGCACTATGTGTTCTTTTTGAGCACCATCTGGAGATGAAAGTGGTGCTTCTGGAACATTATGCTCGCGTTTATACTCTTCATCAGCCTTTTTCTGCATTGAGTCAAGTGCCGCTTGAGAGTCAAAATTTTCTTCTTGAACAAATACTACATTAAATTCAATTCCGAAAATCTGTTTAATTATTTTTTGAATTTCATTATCGCATCCAGCATCTTCGAGAATTTCTTTACCGCCTTTTTTAAGGTGGATTTTAAGCTCTTTTCCATCTAAAGAATACTGTGCATCACTAAAATAGCCGTTTGTAACTGTTGCTCTTTCACGCAAAACAGAAACAACAAGCTCCATATAAGATGGCAAAAAGCCTTTTCGTGAATTTTCTTCAATTAAAGAAACTGAAAAGCCAAGTTTTTTAGAAATATCTTTGCCAATTTCTAAAAGCCTATTTTCGCCAAGCTCTTTGTATGGATTTATGTAAACTATGATGTTACCATTTGCTTGCTCTAAACGAATAATTTCAGCAAAAATAACATCAGCGTAATCTTGAGTATTTAATTGTTCGCCAAATAGTTCTTTGATAATTGCCATTTATTACATCCTATCTATTTCATTTAGGAGTTCAGGTACTATTTCTTCTTCACTAACTTTTCTAAGTACCTCGCCGTGTTTGAATAACACAGCACATCCATCACCGCCTGCAACTCCAATGTCTGCCTCCTTGGCTTCGCCGGGTCCGTTTACTACGCAACCCATTACAGCAACGGTAATTTGTTTATTACAATTTACTAACGCATCCTCAATTTGTTTTGCAAGTTTAATTAAATCAATTTTCGTTCTTCCACAAGTTGGGCAAGAAACGAGCCTTACGCAGTCAGTTTTAATTCCTGCTGCTTTCAAAATGTCAAACCCTGCTTTTATTTCGTTAACAGGGTTGTCTGTCATAGAAACACGAATTGTATCGCCAATTCCGTCTAAAAGAAGTGAGCCTATACCAATGCTTGATTTAACGAGTGCCATATTGTGAGTGCCTGCTTCTGTCACGCCTAAATGAAGCGGATAGTCACATTTACTTGCTAAAAGTCTATATGATGCAACCATTTTTTGAACATCAGAAGACTTAATAGAAACTACAATATCGTTAAAATCAAATTTTTCTAAAAGGCTAATGTGGTAAGAAGCACTTTCGCAAAGAGCTTCAGGAGTTGGCGAGCCATATTTTGCTAAAATATTCTTTTCAAGCGAACCAGAATTTACGCCAATTCTAATTGGCACACCGTGGAGCTTGCAAGCATCAGCAACAGCTTTAACTTTTGCATCATCGCCAATATTACCTGGGTTAATTCTTATTTTGTCTGCCCCTGCTGCAATACTTTCAAGTGCACAACGATAGTCAAAATGAATGTCGGCAACAACTGGGATTTTTACTGCTTCTTTAACAGCATAAAGAGTTTTAGCAGCTGCAGTGTCAGGCACAGTTAAACGAACAATTTCACAACCAACCTTTTCAAGCTCTAAAGCTTGTTTTACATTGCCCTCAATATTGTGAGCAGGAACATTAAGCATTGATTGAACGGCTATTGGATTTTCTCCACCAAGTGAAATGTTACCAACTTTTATAGTTCTTGTTTTTCTTCTCTCAATCACGCAATATGCCCCCTAACAATTGATAAAATGTCATTGTATGTTACAACAAGCATAAGTCCAAGCAAAAGGATTAAGCCTGTTGCGTGAATAACGCCTTCATATTTTGGGTTAATTGGCTTTCTACGAATACCTTCAATTAAAAGGAAGAAAAGCCTACCGCCGTCAAGTGCTGGAAGTGGGAAAAGGTTAAACACACCAATGTTAATTGAGATAAGTGCCATCATTTCAAGTGCAGACATTAACCCTTCTTTATTGTCAACCGCACCAGCAGTAGCGTCTGCAATAACATTAACTGTTCCAACAGGGCCCGACAAATCTGTAAGACCATATCTACCTGTTACTAAGTCAAATAGGCTAAGCCAAACAACTCTAACTATTGAGGCGGAACGCTTAAAGGCATTTGTAAAAACATTAAGTGCCGTTGGTTCTTGACCTAAAATTATAAAGTCATATTCAATAATTGTGTATTTGTCTTTCTTTTCGCACTTAAAAGTAACATCTTTAAGCTCGGTTTTTACTCCGTCACGGCGAACTGTCATATCAAACACACCGTCATCAGAGCGTGACATTAAAAATGAAATGTCCATATCTGACAAAACTCTGTGCCCATCAATAGAAAGAATTTCATCATTTACTTTAAGACCTGTTTCTTGAGACAAGGCACCATCATAAAAACGAATTACCTTATTTGTACCAATTAAGTCTTCCATTGAAATAACGCAAGCAACAAGAATTAACCCAAGAATTAAATTCATAATAGCACCCGCGGCAACGATTATGAATTTTTGCCAAACCTTTTTACGATTAAAAGCGTTTACATCATCACTTTCTTCGTCCTCGCCCTCCATGCTAACAAAGCCGCCAACAGGGAAAATGCGTAAAGCATAAACTGTGCCATTTTTCTTTCGTTTGAAAATAGCAGGACCCATACCGAGAGAAAATTCATTTACTGTAACCTTAAAAAGCTTTGCAAATGAAAAATGTCCCAGCTCGTGTGAAGCTATTAAAAATCCGAAAAATAAAATCGCCACTAAATAGGGCCATACCTTTGAAAGTAATGCCAAAATAATCACCGTTTCTGTGCGTATTTAATAACAAGCTCTCGTGCAAGAGCGTCAGCCTCGTCAATATCTTCAAGTGTGTAATTTGGAATATTGGGAGCCTCTTCGGTAACCTTTTCAACTAAGTCACCAATATCTAAAAAGCCTATTTTACCCTCACGGAACATAAGGTTTGCCTGTTCGTTTGCACTGTTTGCAAATGCTGGTGTAATTCCGCCACGTGTCAGTGCATTTCGACAAACATTTATGAGCTTAAAGGTTTCATAGTCAGGCTTGTAGAATGTCAAATTGCAAATTTCTGCTAAATCAAGCTCGTCAGTTGGTGACTCATATCTTTCAGGGTAAGTAAGAGCATACTGAATTGGAATTTTCATATCCGGAAGACCAAGTTGAGCCACTACCGCATTATCATCATACTCAACAGCAGAGTGAATTATACTTTCTCTATGAACTACAACGTCGATTTTTGACGGATGAACTGAAAAAAGCCAAGCTGCTTCAATAAGCTCTAAGCCCTTGTTCATCATTGTAGCTGAGTCAATGGTAATTTTTGCTCCCATTGCCCAGTTTGGGTGTTTTAGAGCATCTTTAACAGTAACATTTTTAAGCTCGTCACGCGTTTTGCCAAAGAATGGACCACCCGAAGCAGTTAAAATTAACTTTTTAAGTGCCTTATTTGTAGGTTTTCCCTGTAAGCACTGAAAAATTGCAGAGTGTTCAGAGTCAACAGGCAAAATGTGAACTCCATTTTCCTTTGCCCTATTCATAACAATTTGGCCACCCGCAACAAGTGTTTCTTTGTTTGCAAGTGCAAGCTTTTTCTTACAGTCAATTGCTGTAAGTGTAGGCCTTAAACCGGCCATTCCAACAATTCCGTTAATTACTGTGTCAGCTTCAGAAGATGCTGCACATTCACAAACGCCTTCTATTCCTGAAAGAATTTTCGTGTCTGTGTCCTTAACACGAATTTTAAGCTCTTCTGCTGCTTTTTCATCAACCAAAGCGGCAATTTGTGGCTTAAATTCACGGATTTGTTGTTCAATTATATCTACATTTGAATATGCCGAAAGTGCGGACACAGAGTAACCGCACTTCTTAGCAATTTCAAGGCTTTGAGTACCAATTGAACCCGTTGAGCCTAAAATACTTAAGTTTTTCGTAGTCATTAAAATACCACTCCGAAAATATTAGTTATAGCATAAAAAGCAAGAAGAACAAAAACCTCACTGTCAAATCGGTCCATTACGCCACCGTGACCTGGAACCAAGTTGCTAAAGTCTTTTATTCCATAATTCCTTTTAAGCATTGAGAATGTAAGGTCGCCACACATACCGGCAATGGATAATACTAAAGCTATACAGAAAACCTCAATATAATTTCCAGTTTTTGTAACGAAAATAAAATTCTCAAAAATTGCATAAAGTGCAAGTGAAATTGCTGCACCACCAATTGCGCCACCA
>JAZUGZ010000028.1:0-2881 GCA_045641425.1 Candidatus Fimenecus sp. | reverse complement strand
TTTTTCATGCTCAGCAATTTCGTGAAGCAAAAGACCTTTTGAGTCTGAATGAGTGTCCTCAAGTATTCCTGTGTAGTTCAAGTAAGAAAGCTGAGCAAAAATTAAAGCATCAACTTTGTTGAATGGCAATTCGTCAAAACTTTTGTTAGCGTTAAAAAGCGCATAGTCAATAATGCTGTGTGCCACAAAAATTCACCTACTAAATTTATATTTTATATATACATATTAAATAAAGCACATTGCTATGTGGAATTATACCATATTAAAAAAATATCGTCAACAGAAAGGAAAGGGTAAAACAATAAATATTTTTAATAAATTTCTTGACATTTGCTTGACGCTATGATACAATACCCGTACCTCGAGAAAGAGGGCTTTATTTTTGTGCCCATTTTTCTGTGAGGTAGGCTAAAACAATCGCAAAAGCGACGTATTAACGGAGGTGCCGAAAAATGAGAGTAAAAATCACATTAGCTTGCACGGAGTGCAAACAGCGCAACTATGACACAATGAAAAACAAAAAGAACACTCCTGACAGAATGGAAATGAACAAGTATTGCAGATTCTGCAAGAAACACACTCTCCACAGAGAAACAAAGTAATCGGAGGTAACACAATGGCTGACAAGAAAGAAAATGCCGCTTCCGAAGTAAAGAAGAATAATGCTGAAAAGCCTGCAAAGAAAAAGGTAAATCCTTTCAAGAAGGCTGGCAAGGCAATTAAAGATTTCTTCAAAAACTTCAAAGGCGAATGCAAAAAAATCACATGGCCTTCAGGTAAAACTGTTCTCAACAGTTCTCTTGTTGTTATCGCTGTAGTAGTAATCGTTGGAGTTGTAATTTTCGGTATTGATAGCGGTATTTCAGCTATCATCGATGCTCTTGTTGGTCTTGCTTCAAAGAAAGAAGCTAAAGACGCAGCAGATGCAGCCGCAAATGTAATTCTCCCACTTATTATGGGCTAATTGGAGGGAAAGCAAATGGCAGAACTCTCCAGATGGTTTGTTGTTCACACCTATTCAGGTTATGAGAATAAGGTTGCTACGAACATTGAAAAGGTTGTTGAAAATCGTAAGATGCACGACCTTATCCTTGACGTTAACATTCCAATGGAAACAGTTACAGAGGTTAAGGATGAACAAAAGAAGGAAATTGAAAGAAAAGTATTTCCTGGCTATGTAATGGTTAAGGTTGCCGTATTTGAAAATGAAGATACTGGCGAACTTGAAATGACTGACGATACTTGGTACGTAATTCGTAACACTCGTGGTGTTACAGGCTTCGTTGGCCCTGAAAGCAAACCTGTTCCTCTTACTGAGGAAGAAGTTTATGCAATGGGCGTTGAGAAGAAAGTTATCAAAATCGACTATGAAGTTGGCGACATGGTTACAATCATTGACGGCGCATTTGAAGGCGTTGTTGGTGTTGTTCGTGAGCTTGACACAGACGCAGGTTCAGTTTGCGTTGTAATTTCAATGCTCGGTCGTGAAACTCCAGTTGAGCTTGAACTTGACCAGGTAGAAAAGACAGAACAAGACTAATTTGGTAATCAGCGTAATTACGCTTTTTATGACGTACTCTTTACGAGGCGTCGTGGGAGAAACGGCAAGAGCTTCCGTTTCGCCATACCACGAATTTTGGAGGTGCTAAAATGGCTCAGAAAGTTATAGGCTTTATTAAGCTTCAAATCCCTGCTGGCAAAGCAACACCAGCACCACCTGTTGGACCGGCTCTCGGTCAGCATGGTGTAAACATCATGGCGTTCACAAAGGAATTCAATGAACGCACAAAGAACGACATGGGTCTTATTATCCCAGTTGTTATCACTGTTTATGCAGACCACACATTTACATTCGTAACAAAGACTCCACCAGCAGCTGTTCTTCTTAAGAAAGCATGCGGAATTGAGAGTGGTTCGGGTGTTCCTAACAAGACAAAGGTAGCTACAATCACAAAAGAGCAGATTCAGAAGATCGCAGAGCAGAAAATGCCAGACCTTAACGCTGCTACTATTGAAACAGCTATGAGCATGATCGCAGGTACTGCTCGTTCAATGGGCATTACCGTAGTTGACTGATCTCCTTGTGGGAGGAAAATCAGATCCGATTAACCACTTTTTTGGAGGAATTAAATTATGAAACACGGAAAGAAATATGTTGAGAGCGCAAAGCTCATCGACAAAACAAAACTTTATGATACAGCTGAAGCTCTTGACATCATTGTTAAGACAGCAACAGCTAAATTTGATGAAACAGTAGAAATTCACGTTCGTCTTGGCGTTGACTCACGTCACGCTGACCAGCAGGTTAGAGGTGCTGTTGTACTTCCTAACGGTACTGGTAAAAAGGTTCGTGTAGCTGTTTTCGCTAAAGGCGATAAGGCAGACGCTGCTTTAGCAGCAGGTGCTGAATTCGTTGGTGCTGAAGACCTTATGGAAAAGATTCAGGGCGGCTTTATGGACTTCGACGTTTGTATTGCTTCTCCTGACATGATGGGCCTTGTTGGTCGTCTTGGTAAGGTTCTTGGTCCTCGTGGCTTAATGCCATCACCAAAGGCTGGTACAGTTACTCCTGACGTAGCTAAAGCAGTTACTGAAGCTAAGGCTGGTAAAATTGAGTACCGTCTTGACAAAACAAACATTATTCACTGCCCAATCGGTAAAGCATCATTCGGTGCTGATAAGCTCAAAGAGAACCTTGATGTTCTTATGGATGCTATCGTTAAGGCAAAGCCAGCTGCAACAAAGGGTCAGTACATTAAGTCATGTGCCGTTGCTTCAACAATGGGCCCTGGCGTTAAAATTAACCCTAACAAGTTCGCAGCTACAGTTGTTGCTGAATAATTAAAAACAAACATTTACTTGACAAATCGTTTACGGTATG
>JAZUGZ010000027.1:0-2419 GCA_045641425.1 Candidatus Fimenecus sp. | reverse complement strand
CAGGTTGACGAGCTTAAAGCACACGCTGACGAAATCGACTACGAAAAAGCAGCGGAGTATGAAAAGTTATTCCGTCACGATGTAATGAGCCATGTTCACGCTTATGGCGACCTTTGCCCTAATGCTAAAGGTATTATTCATCTTGGTGCAACATCTTGCTTTGTTGGCGATAACACAGATGTTATTACAATGACAGAAGGCTTAAAGCTTGTTAGAAAAAAGCTTGTTAATGTAATGGACTTAGTTGCAAAATTTGCACTTGAGTACAAGGATATGCCTTGCCTTGCATACACACACTACCAGCCAGCACAGCCAACAACAGTTGGTAAACGTGCTTCACTTTGGCTCTCTGACCTTGTAATGGATATGAACGCTCTTGAATTCCAAATTTCACAGATGCGACTTCTTGGCTCAAAGGGTACAACTGGTACACAGGCATCTTTCGTTGTGCTTTTTGAGGGCGACAGCGAAAAAATTAAGGCTCTTGATAAAAAAGTTGCTGACAAAATGGGATTTGACAGCTGCTATATGGTATCTGGTCAAACTTATTCAAGAAAACTTGACTACAATGTGCTTACAGTTCTTGCACAGATTGCACAGTCTGCATTCAAGTTCTCTAATGATATTAGAATGCTTCAGCACGAAAAAGAAATTGAAGAACCATTTGAGAAAAATCAGATTGGTTCATCTGCTATGGCTTACAAGAGAAACCCAATGAGAAGTGAAAGAATTTCATCACTCGCTCGTTACGTAATTGCTGACACAATTAACCCTGCAATTACTGCTTCAACACAGTGGTTTGAAAGAACACTTGACGACTCTGCTAACAAGAGAATTAGCGTTCCTGAAGCATTCCTTTCAATTGACGCTGTTTTAGAGCTTTATATCAATGTTATGTCAGGTCTTGTTGTTTACCCTAAAATGGTTGAAAAGCATTTACTCGCTGAGCTTCCATTTATGGCAACTGAAAATATTATGATGGCTGCTGTTAAAAAAGGTGGCGACAGACAAGAATTACACGAGAAAATTCGTGTTCATTCAATGGATGCAGGCAAAGTTGTTAAGGTTGAGGGCAAACCAAACGACCTTATTGACAGAATTGCCGAAGACCCAGCTTTTGGCATGACTAAAGAAGAAATTATGGCTACAATGAAGCCTGAAAATTTTGTTGGTCGCGCTCCAGAACAGGTTGTTGAGTTCATTGACGCTGAAGTTAAGCCAATTCTTGAAAAGTACAAGAATGAGTTAGGCGTTCAGGTTGAAATTAACGTTTAATTTCTTTGTTTTTTGACAAAATTTTTATTTACATTTGCAAATAAAAGTGCTAAAATAAACTTTAGTGAGTTCCTTTAACTCGGTACTGTGATGCCGGCAAGGGTTAATATTAAAGTGAGATTTGTGCCTTGCCGATTTTTTCGGTGAGGCATCTTTTTTTGAGGTGGATTATGGGCGAAAAAGTTATTATTGACGAGCAAACAATGCTTCGTACGCTTGCCCGTCTTTCACACGAAATAATTGAGCGAAATGCAGAAGAGAATGAGCTTTATTTAGTCGGAATTAAGCGCAGAGGTGTTCCGATTGCCGAAATGCTTAAAGCTAATATTGAAAAATTTTCTGATATTAAAGTTAATCTTGGCGAGCTTGACATTACTCTTTACCGTGACGACCTTACTGAGAAATATAATGCGCCACACGTTAACGGTACAGTAATTGATTTTGATGTTAATAAGAAAAATATTATTCTTGTTGACGATGTTCTTTACACGGGCAGAACTGCAAGGGCGGCTATGGAGGCAATTATTGGACTTGGCAGGCCTTCGGTTATTCAGCTTGCAGTAATGGTTGACCGTGGGCACAGAGAACTCCCAATATTTGCAAATTATGTCGGCAAAAATGTGCCAACATCGAAAGAAGAATTTGTTAGCGTTAAGCTCAAAGACATTGACGGAGCTACTGAAGTAGCCATTTCAAAAGGATAAAAGGCGAAAGCCTTAAAATACAGAGGAGGATTTTTTATGAATCTTATTTACAACATTAAAGACAAGCCAAAATTTGGCCAATTGCTTGTATTTGCTTTCCAGCAGGTTCTTGCAATTCTTGCAGCAACAATCGTTGTTCCAGTTATTATCAACGGTAATGTTGCAAAGCTTATTGAAGAAGGCGCAATTACTTTTGACATGGTTAACATGAGCCAGGCAGCTGCTCTTTTCGGTGCAGGCGTTGGTACTATTATTTACCTTCTTTTCACAAAGTTTAGTAGCCCAGTATTCCTTGGTTCTTCATTTGCGTTCCTTGGCTCAATGACAGCAGCATTTGCTGGTGCTGTTTCAGCTCAGGCTGGTTATGTAGGACTTATTCTTGGTGCTGCATTTGCAGGTCTTGTTTATGTAGTTATTTCAATTATTGTTAAAATTGCAGG
>JAZUGZ010000026.1:0-4102 GCA_045641425.1 Candidatus Fimenecus sp. | reverse complement strand
AAATTTTTTGATGTAAAATTCGTTGACGGACAAAACTTTTGTGTTATAATATGAAATAGCGAAATAAGTTGTAAGTAAATTTTTTATTCTATAATTTTTTATTTGGGAGAATGCTATTATGTACACAAAAGACGTTGAAGTAAAAAATCAGGTAGGCCTTCATGCTCGTCCAGCAACTTTCTTTATTCAGAAAGCTAATGAGTTCAAATCATCAATCTGGGTTGAAAAAGAAGACAGAAGAGTAAACGCTAAAAGCCTTCTCGGTGTTTTATCACTCGGCATTATGGTAAACACAACAATCCGTATTCATGCAAGTGGTGCTGATGAAGAACAGGCTGTTGAAGAGCTTGTTAAACTCGTTGAGTCAGGCTTCGCTGAGTAATTTTGATTCTTTGGCACATCGCTTTTGCGGTGTGCCTTGTTTTTTTATAAGGAGGTGGCACGGTTGAATCCTAAAATGAAAATTCTGCGAGAAAAAGCAATGAAGCTTCCGCTAACACCGGGAGTATATATAATGAAAAATAAAAAAGGACAAATAATTTATATCGGTAAAGCCAAGAAACTTAAAAACCGTGTCAGCCAGTACTTCGGCTCACAAAATGGACACGCTATAAAAGTGCGCAAAATGGTTGAAAACGTTGACGATTTTGACTATATTCTTTGTGACTCTGAGTTTGAAGCACTTGTTCTTGAAGCAAGTCTTATTAAGCAGAATATGCCGAAATATAATATCCTTTTGAAAGATGATAAAGGTTATAGCTATATAAAAGTAACAAATGACCCATACCGCAAAATTTCTGCAGTTCTTCAAAAGGACGATAGCGATTCCCAGTTTATTGGTCCTTTTACAAGCTCCTATGCCGTAAAACAGTCGGTTGACGAAGCTAATAAAATATTTAGACTTCCACAATGTAATAAGGTTTTTCCAAGAGATATTAAAAAGGGAAGACCTTGTCTAAATTACCATATTGATAGGTGTATGGGCGTTTGCACAGGCAAAATTTCACTCAAGGAATATAGTGAAACAGTTAACGAAGCCCTTAAATTTCTTGACGGCGATATAAATTCAGTTATTAAAAACTTAACCGAAAAAATGGCTGAAGCTTCTGAAAATCTTCAGTTTGAGGCTGCCGCAAAATATCGTGATAAAATAAATGCCATTAAAAATATGCAGTCAACTCAAAAGGTTGTTACTGAAAGCACAGAGTCAAAAGATGTTTTCACAGTTGCAACTAATGAAGATGATCTTTGTGTTGTCGTTCTTCGTTTTAATGGCGGTAGGCTTTCAGATAGTGAGCATTTCTTCCTTGATGGCGAAGCAGACGGCCAGATGAGAACAGATTTTTTGATGCAGTATTATAATATGCGAAATTCCGTTCCACAAAAGGTTTTACTTGACGAGCCTTGCGAAGATATAGACCTTGTTGAGCAGTATTTGACAAATCTTCGTGGTAAAAAATGCACTATTACAGTGCCTGAGCGTGGCGAAGGCGTAAAGCTCATAAATATGTGTCGTGAAAATGCTTTTGAGAAATTGGCACAGAAAAAGGGACGAAAAGGTAAAGATGTTCGAGCCCTTGAAGAGCTTAAGGAACTTTTAGGACTCGAAAATACACCTGAATATATTGAATCTTACGACATTTCTCATACTGCCGGTGCTGACAATGTCGCTGGCATGATAGTTTATAAAAATGGTAAACCATATAAAAAGGCTTATAGAACTTTTGCAATTAAATCTTTTACCGGTCAGGATGACTACGGCTCAATGCGAGAAGTTTTAACTCGTAGGTTTAACGAGTATTTGCTTCATAAAGATGATGAAGACACTTCCGAAGGCTTTGGCAAAATACCAGACCTTATTTTGCTTGATGGTGGCCTCGGTCAAGTTAATGCAGTTAATGAAGCACTTTTACCATTCGGACTTAATATTCCAGTTTTCGGTATGGTTAAAGATAATAAACATAGAACTCGTGCAATAGCGCACGATGGTGGCGAAATAACAATTAACGATAAACGCTCAGTTTTTACTCTTGTTTCTGAAATTCAAGAGGAGGTACACCGTTTTTCAATTGGCTACCATAGAAAAAAGCACGCTAAAACTGGGCTTGAGCTTTCACTTACAAAAATCAATGGTATTGGCGAGCAAAAGGCAAAGGCACTTTTTAAGGAATTCAAAACAATTAAAGCAATTAAATCTGCAAGTGTAGAGGAGCTTCAAAGCGTTAAAGGTATAAATCGTGAGCTTGCAGAAAAAATTTATATTTACTATAATGGTATTGATGATGAAGAATACAGTGATTTTTGATTTAGACGGAACACTTCTTAATACTCTTGAAGATTTAGCAGACTCTGTTAATTTTGCATTAAGTGAACAAAATTTCCCAAAAAGGTCTTATGACGAAATTCGTATGTTCGTTGGCAACGGAATAAGAAAACTAATTGAACGTTCTGTGCCAGAGAATGTGGCAACTGAGCAGACCGACAAATGCTTTAATACATTTTGTGAATATTACAAAATTCATATGGAAGATAAAACGAAGCCTTATGACGGAGTCTTAGAGCTTCTTGAAGTGTTAAAAAACAGCGGCTATAAAACTGCTGTTGTTACTAATAAAGCGGATTTTGCCGCACAAGCTCTTTGTAAAAAAATGTTTGGCGATTTAATTACAGTTACTGTTGGCGCCAAAGATGGAATTCGCCATAAGCCTTACCCTGATAGTACCAATTTAGCACTCTTAAAGCTTAATGCAAACAAAGAAAATGCAATTTTCGTTGGCGATTCAGATGTTGACATTAAAACAGCTCAAAATGCACAAATCGACTCTGTCGGAGTGCTTTGGGGGTTTAGGGATAGGTCAGTTCTTGAGTCTGCTGGTGCAATGAAAATTGCTAAAAATATCCAAGAATTACAAGAGATTTTGCTGGCATAAAGCGTGTCAATTTTCCAAAAAACTTGACAAATCGGCGAAAAATTGTAATAATAGTACTTTGAAATAACATGTTTTTGATTTGGAGTAGCTTATGAGAGTCATTACAGGTGAAGCCCGTGGCAGACGCCTTGTTACTTTAGAGGGTGACGACGTTCGCCCAACAACCGACAAGGTTAAAGAAGGAATGTTTAATATTATTCAATTTGACATTCCAGAGGCAAATGTGCTTGACCTTTTTGCAGGCTCTGGTCAGCTGGGAATTGAAGCCCTTTCACGTGGTGCTAAACATTGTTGCTTTGTTGATGCTTCAGAACGTCCTTTAGATGTAGTGCGTGAAAACCTTAAAACTTGTGGCTTTGAAAAAAGAGCAAGTACTTTTTCAGGGGACAGCATTTCTTATATTTCACTCTCTCGTGAAATGTTTGACATTGTCTTTCTTGACCCACCTTACAGAAAAGGCCTTATTGATAAAGCTCTTCCTGTTCTTGCTAACAAGGTTTCAGATGGTGGCGTAATAGTTTGTGAAACTTCTATTGAAGAAACTCTTCCAGAAACGGCAGGGGATTTTCAAATAGCAAAAGAGTATAAATATGGTAAAATTAAACTTACCACTTACAGAAAGAAATAGTGATATTATGAGAACGGTTATTTGTCCTGGTTCATTTGACCCAGTTACAAACGGGCATCTTGATATTATTGAGCGCAGTTCAGTGCTTTTTGACAAAGTAGTTGTAACAGTAATGTTCAACCCTGCAAAGAAAAATAGCTTCTGCTTTGAGCCAGAAGAGCGTGCCGAGCTTATTCGTCGTTGCACATCACATCTTCCTAATGTTGAAGTTAGGGTGGCAGATGGTCTTTTAGCAGATTTTGCAAAAGAGTGCGGTGCTGTTGCAGTTGTCAAAGGTCTTCGTGCTATGTCTGACTTTGAATATGAATTTCAGCAAGCACAGCTTAATAAAAAATTAAATGACGAGCTTGAAACACTTTTTATCAACGCAAAAAGTGAGAATATGTATTTAAGCTCAAGCATGGTAAAGCAAATTTGCGAGCTTGGTGGAGATATTAGCGATTTTGTTCCATCAGTAGTTCGTGATGATATAGTTAAAAGAATCATGAGAGGTGCAAAAAAATGACAATAGAAAGCTTACTTGACGAAATTATTTCAATTATCG
>JAZUGZ010000025.1:0-1665 GCA_045641425.1 Candidatus Fimenecus sp. | reverse complement strand
ATTGGAATATATCCGCGATCGGTTAGTTCAACAAGCTGTGCGAGGCCAAGCTCTTCGTCAAACGGACCTAAAGGGAACTCACAAAGCATATAGCGAGAACCATTGATTGTAAGGTCGTCTAAATCCCCTGCTGTAAAAATGCCTTTGTCGAGAAAAAGCTCTGCACCTGTAAAAAGATTTATGTTAATATCTTCATCTTTAAGGGCTTCACGAATTTCTTGAAGCTTTGCGTTACGCTCAAAAATAAAACGGTCAATATGGCGGTAATCTGTAAAATGCGGAGTTGCAACAATGCCAGAAAATCCGTTTTCATAAGACTGACGGCAAAGCTCAATTGACTCGTCAATGTCGGTTGCACCATCGTCAATGTCAAAAATTATGTGGCTATGAATATCAATCATTAGGCTCTACCTCGGGTGTTTTTTCAACTTTTGGTGTTGGTTCTTCGACTTTGTGGAATACGTGAATGATTCCCTTTTCGTTAAGAAGCTTAACCATTACAAGTGTAATTGGAAGAAGGAATATTCCAAGCACGCCAAAAATTTGCGAGCCAACATACATTGCAATAATTGTTGCAAATGGTGGAATACCAAGTTGGTCGGCAACCAATTTTGGCTCAATAACTTGTCTAATAACAGTTATGCAAACGTACATAATAATTATGCCCACTGCAAGTGAAACCTCGCCAGTAATCAAAGAGTAAATTGCCCAAGGCACTAAGACTGTGCCTGTGCCAAGAATTGGGATAATATCAATTATCGCGGTAATAAATGCAAAAATGAAAATATAATTGCCTTCATAAATACCAATAAGCTTCATAAGGAAAAGGCCTAAGCAAAGCTCGGTAAAGGTAATTGCAATAATAAGGGTGTAAGCCTTTGCCATTCTTGAAAGCGCTGGGAAAAGAAGATTTTTTGAGGTGATTATCTTTTCTCTTGTTTTTGGTTTGAAAAGTGAAAGAATAACTTCTTTAACAGTCTTAAAGTCTGAGGTCATAAAGCAACAAGCAACAACCGCAATTACAATTGCGACAAGTGTTGTAGGGATTTGCTTTGCGGTGTTCCAAACGCCCATAAGCGGAGCTTTAAGTAATGAAAAATCAAAGCCCTCGCCACTACCCGCTGACTCGTTAATATTAAGAATTTGTGTAACCTTTTCGCTTAAAAATGTTGTAATTGTGCTTTCAAGCTTGTCAGGCAAAAACTGTAAATGTGAACTAACATAAGTTTCGAAATCTTTAATGAATGCGTTTAAGTCTTGAAGCTCTATTAAAATATAACTAACAAAGCTTTTAAGCTCAATGCCAAGGCGAAGAAAAAGTGCAACTAAAATACCAAGAACAACTGTTACAGAGAAAAGAACAAATGCAACTGAAACAGGGCCTTTTTTTAGATGAGTTTTCTTACAAACTGCATTAACTGGTTTTTGAAGTGCCATTGCAACAAGCAAAGCACAAAGAAATGGGAAAAATAACCCAAAAGCATATTTCATAAAGAAATAAAATAGCACTAAAACTAAAGCTGCGTAAACAACATCAATTATAAATTTTTTCTTTCTTTCAATTGCTTCCATATCAAAAAAATCCTCACAAAAAATTAAAAACATAATTATACATTTAATATAATAAACCATTTTTCGTAACAATACAATTATAAATGTAAAAAA